>CAZWVS010000017.1:4916-19492 GCA_964636935.1 uncultured Clostridiaceae bacterium | reverse complement strand
CAAAGAGGAGGCGTCCCGGAACCCGTTGTATGATACAGGCGAATGTCTCCGGGATGATTAAGGGGGGATTTCAATGAAAAATATGTCGTCAAGGGAAATCATGACTGCTGCGCTTAAAGGGGAGGATCTTCCATTCATACCCTGCAGCATATACTTCAACAGATCGCTCAGGGTGCCGGAATACGACCTGTCAACACACGAAGGCCGGATAAAGTGCTATCTCGACCTTGGAACGGAACCCGTTCTGGACATACCCTTGCCCGGTCCCGTGCCATGCAAGGAGGTTGAAACTAAAATCTGGATCGAGGATAAGCGGGGGGAGGAACATCCGGTGCTTTTCAAGGAATATGAAACTCCGGAAGGCACCCTTAGACAGGGGGTGCGCTACACTCCGGACTGGCCCTTCGGAATGGACATACCCTTTCCGGGAAACGACCACTGTGCCAGTAACAATTGCGAGCCTTTGATCAAAAGCCCGGAAGATATCAAGGCTTTTGCCTACCTTTGGGGAAAGCCGGATGAAGAGGAAATCGAAAAGGTTAAAAAGCAGGTCCGGCCGCTTTTGGAACTTGCCGACAAATATGAAATCGCAACAAGGACGACGGTGGGACAGGGTCTGGCGACTTCCATGTTTTGCATGGGGGCCCAGAACATGGTGCTTTTTGCCATGGATTATCCGGATGCGTTCAAGGAAATGGCCTCATTCGAGCACCGCATGACAATCGACAGAATAAAAACAGCCCGGATTTTCGGAATAGACATATTGAAAAGGTTCGGGGGATATGAGCAGACAAATTTCTTTTCGCCCTCGATATTCAAAGACGTGGTCATGCCGTTGGCAAAGAAAGAGACCGAAGAAGCGCATAAAGCGAATCAGATAATATACTACAGGGTGGTCACCGGAATGAAGCCGTTGCTTGAAGACATTGCCGAACTGGGGTTCGACTGCATCGAGGGATTCGAACCCGAACTGAGCAATTGCTCAAATGAGGATATAAAAAGCAAGCTTTATAAAAAGGCGGTCATCTGGACCGGTGTCAGCAGTCCCGTCCACATCGGCGCGGCCGACGATACATCCGTAAGGAGGGCCGTGGGGGAAGCGATGGAAACATTCGACTCGGGCGGATTCATACTCGGTGTCACCAACAGCATCAGGGGTCACTGGCCGTGGGAAAACACCCTTGCAATGGTCGATGAATGGAAAAAGATGACCGGCCGGACCCGCTGATAAAAGAGCCCGGCCATAGGGTGAAAGCGCCAGACATTGTATCAATAGTTTTTGAATAACAACTCAATAGAACGATAGTGCATGACTATTCAATTTTACGTCAATAAAAAAACGTAATAGGAAATTGTCATACGATAACAACAAACCGTATTTTTTGAATTGACACGGATTAAAAAAGGATATATGATTAGAAAACTAAGTCGTTATTTAAACTTTCGGGTGGACACATGATTATGACAGAAAAAAAGCAGGCGAGGCCATCGGTAAAAAAGGTTTTCGGAATACTTATCCGTTTCTATGGTTCTACCAGGGAGTATTTTTTCAAATACGGAATATTCAGGTGGTTCGGCGGAGTTGCAAGCGGCGGACTGGAGGTTTTCAACGCATATATGTACGGCCGGATGGTCGGCGTGGCATTAAGCGGTCAGATAAGCGAATTGGTCAGATATGCCGCACTTTTAATGGGGGCAACGATACTCAGAACAATAATAGGGCTTTTAAATGAGTACAGCAGTTCATATTACAATATACATTCAGGTAAAAAACTAAGGATTATGGCAATGGAGAAGATAAACGCCCTGCCCATTGCATATTATGAAAAAACACATTCCGGTGAGACGATATCAAGACTCGCAAGTGACATTGAAAAACTGCAGGAATTCTACGGTAATTCCGTGGCCGGAATATGGAGCTGGGTTCCGGCTTCATTCGCATTTTCCCTGGCAGTTCTTCTGAACACAAATATTCAGTTGACATTGATATGCGGCACCGTAATCCCGATATTTGTTATCATAATGAATAAAATAAGCATACCCATCGGCAAGGCCAGCAAGGAGCGTCAGGAACATGCTGCGGAATTCAACTCATATCTAAGGGATTTTGTGGAGGGAATTCATATATACAAATCTTTTGGCATGAATCAAAGCCATGGACTGAAGTTTGAGGAGGCTTGTAAAAAGTATACGGAAGCTTCATACAGGATGGCTGCGAGAAGATCGTTGTCCCTCGGTCTTATGATACTTGGGATGATCATGCCCCAGATAATAGCACTGGGAGCGGGCAGTGTTTTCGTTATAAACGGCTCGATAACCATTGAGGAACTTTTTGTGTTTACCAGCGTATTGTGGCCATTTGTATCAATATTCAGGCAGGTTTCACGAGGCTGGTCCGACCTCATAGAGGAATCGGGAAGGGCTGAGCATTTGTTCACTTTGCTTGACACTGAAGCAGAAAGGACGGATGGAGGGGATTTCACCGATGTGAACATAGTGAATGTAATGGAGTTCAACGATGTCAGGTTTGCATACAACGATGTTGCCGGACTTCTTGAATCCGTAAGTTTCGGTGTGGAAAAAGGCAAAAAGACGGCCCTTGTCGGTATAAGCGGCAGTGGTAAATCAACCATACATAAGATTATCGCCGGATACTATAATGATTATACGGGAAAAGTCAATTTCATGGGGAGGGAATTGTCGGAGTGGAATCTGGTTGCCCTGCGAAAAAATATTGCGGCTGTAAACCAGGATATATATCTTTTCAATGACAGTGTAATGGAAAACATCAGGTACGGGAATACGGAGGCAACGGATGAAGAGGTAAGGGAAGCTGCGAAAAAGGCATATTCGCATGACTTCATACTGGAACTGGAGAAGGGATACGATACCGTTCTGGGGGAAAGGGGAATCAGCCTGTCCGGCGGACAACGTCAGAGAATCGCGGTCGCCCGGGCACTTCTAAAGGATGCCCCTGTAATACTTCTTGACGAACCGACCAGCGCCCTGGACACAAGAGCGGAATACCACGTTCAAAAAGCCATTGAACGGCTTGAAGAGGGCAGAACCGTGTTCATCATCGCCCACAGACTTTCAACAATTGAAAATGCGGACAAGATTATTGTTATTGAGGACGGACGTGTCATAGGAACCGGAAACCACAAGGAATTGATAAGGGAAAGTGCGCATTATATTTCATTGTACCAAAGGCAGGTATTCGAATCGGCGGGAGGGGCATCATGAAGAAAATAAAGATGATTTCAGACTTCGGGGTTTTGCTCAAGCTCATGGGACGTCATCGCAATCTTTACATGCTGTATACCGTCATTACCGAAGCAAGCGGAGGGTTCATCGATATCGGGATAGCATGGGGGATGAAACAGATCGCCGATTATTTTATCAAGGGGACTGAGGAATCCATGAAAAACGCCATAATTATGGGAGCGGCGCTTCTTATTCTGGGTTGTTTCATATTTCCTTTTGTTATTTTTGTCCGTGAAAAGAAATTGGAAACAATTATGCTCGATACAAGGGTCGGGTTGTTCCGCCATCTGCAAAAACTTCCCGCCGCCTATTTTGAGAAGCACCACAGCGGTAACATATTATCGAGGATAAACAAGGATACGGAGTCTTTATCATCTGCAATACACTTGATGACGGGGATGTTTTGGAGCATCACCGGATTTGCCATGGTCATACCATATATTTTAATCATGAACTGGCGGTTTGGATTGATCAGTCTTGTCTCAAGTCTGTTTGTCGCTGTGTTGAATATTAAGTTCATTATTCCGATGAGGGAAAAAAGCAGGAAGATACATGAAAAAACAGCCGTCATGACGGAGACCATCACAGAAAACATAACGGGGTTCAATGTAATAAAGATGTATGGTCTAAAAGGGCTGTTCATGAAGAAGTTCTTTGAAAAACTCAATGAAGTCATGGGTTATCAGTTCAGCCGTGTCAAGGTGGCTGCGATTGTCTATACTTCAAACATATTCGTAGGATGGGCCAATTCAAGCCTGCTTGCTATTGTCGGTGTCTATATGGTTTTCAACGGAATGATTGAGATAGGGGTATTGGTTGGAACCCTGCCTGTTTGCAGCAGGATCACATGGTTCATAATAAGCTTTACACGGAACATGAATGACATTCAAAGGCATTTTGCAGGAACCGAGAGATTGCTTGATTTATTGAATGAAAAACAAGAACCGGCAAATTACAAGACCGGCGGGAACAGCCCGCTGTCCGGGATTCAACTAAAGAACGCCGTTTATGGGTACGATGAAAGCATGCCTGTCATCAATGGCATCGATATGGATGTTCCCAAAGGACATACCGCTGCGCTGGTCGGTGACAGCGGGGGCGGGAAAAGCACTCTCATCAAACTGATAATGGGCATGTATGAGCTTTGGGACGGCGAGATGGTTCTTGACGGCAAGCCTATCAATGATTACAGCCTTGATGAAATGAGAAATCTGGCGGCGTATGTTCCGCAGGATGCATATATTTTCGACGGCACCATCAGGGAAAACATACTTTACGGACGAATGACGGCAACCGAGGAAGAAATATTGGAGGCGGCCGGACTGGCAAATGCCCATGAGTTCATTGTGCAGCAGGAAAAGGGATATGAAACGGTTGTAGGCGAAAGGGGAATCCGTTTGTCGGGGGGCCAGCGTCAGAGACTGGCGATCGCCAGGGCGATCCTCAAGAATGCGCCGATCCTTCTTCTCGACGAAGCTACATCGAGCCTTGACTCAGGTTCCGAGGAACTTGTTCAGGATGCCCTTGGCAGGCTGATGGAAGACAGAACCTGCATAGTAGCCGCCCACAGGCTGTCCACAATTCAAAAGGCCGATATGATATATTTCCTAAAGGGAGGCAAAATAGTGGAAAAGGGCACACATGATGAATTGCTGAATAAAAAAGGATTGTATTCCGAGTTATATCTGCGGGAATTCGCTGTGCAATGAAAAGCCGGATTACACGATAAAAGGAGGATTTGCATGGAACTGTACACGATTGAAAAAGCTCGTATATTTATTTACCGCAATGCCCGGCCGTTGGATATGGCGCGTTGGCAATATCACTTTGAAAACGGTGGCAAAGATGCTGTTTTAAAGGCACTCGGTGTCTATCAAAATGAAGACGGAGGTTTCGGCCATGCTCTGGAACCGGACGCGTGGAATCCAAATTCCTCACCCATTCAGACATGGGCGGCAACGGAAATACTTCGGGAGATTGATTTTACCGACAGCTCCCATCATGTCATAGAGGGAATTTTACGTTATCTGGCAAGCGGACAGGACTTTGACTGGCATTTCTGGCATAGCAAAGTTCTCAGCAATAAAGATTATCCCCATGCGCCTTGGTGGCACACCGCCAGCGACAGCATTTCCCATAATGATTATAATCCTACGGCTTGCCTTGCTGGGTTTGTCATCCGTTTTGCGGATAAAAGCAGCGAGCTGTACACACTGGGCTGCCGTATCGTAAAAGAAGCCTGTGATTCGTACCTGGGACAAGGATTGCTTAATGATATGCATACAGGGCTTTGTTATGTTCGCTTGATGCAATACTGTGAAAAAGCCGGTATCGGCGATTTGATCGACCTCCCCGCGCTGAAAGAAAAACTTTTGTTGCAGGTCAAATCCAGCATTACTCAAAATACAGCCGAATGGGAAGCCTCATATATCTGCAAGCCGTCTCAGTTTTTCAATAACCGCGAGAGTATATTCTATGCCGATAACAAGGACATTGCCGAATATGAGTGCAGGTATATTATCAAAACACAGCTTGAGGACGGCTCATGGAACATACCGTGGGGCTGGAAGGGCTATCCGGAAGAATGGGCGATTGCCAGGAATTGGTGGAAGGCCATTGGTGCAATTATTAATATGTTGTATCTTAAAGGAATCGAAAGCTGCTGATAATATTTGCTTTCAAAAAAAGACGTCAAACAACTTGCGCGGAGCACGGTTTCATAAAGCCAAAGGTGTATGCCGATATAGAGAAAAATAAAGGTGGTATTGAAATGGAAAACATAAGGGTGGCAATGCTGCAGCTCATGCCTGAAGACACACTTGAAGGCAATCTGAAGAAAGGGATGGCTTATTGCAGGAAGGCAAAGGAACAAGGGGCCGAAATTGCCCTGTTCCCTGAGATGTGGAACATCGGTTATGAAATACCGGATGATGATGAAACCCTGATGGAGATATCCCTGTCATCCGATGATTCCTTTTTGAATGCATTCAAAACCCTGGCACGGGAACTCAATATGGCCATTGGGATAACCTATCTTGAAAAGCATGAGCCTTTTCCAAGAAATACACTTACTCTGTTTGACAGGCATGGGAATAATGTTCTGACATATGCGAAGGTACACACCTGTGATTTCAGTGAAGAAAGAAGAATTTCAGCAGGAGATGATTTTTTTGTAGCGGAACTTGATCTGGAAGGCGGCAGTGTAAAGGTTGGGGCTATGATTTGTTATGACAGGGAATTTCCCGAAAGTGCCAGAATCCTTATGCTGAAAGGTGCTGAAATCATATTGGTGCCCAATGCATGTCCCATGGAAATAAACCGTTTATCGCAGCTAAGGGCAAGGGCATTTGAAAACATGCTGGGTATAGCAACAGTAAATTACCCGACTGGCAAACCTGATTGCAACGGTCATTCCAATGCCTTTGACGGGATTGCATACAAATCCGGTGATCCGGGTTCGCGGGATACTTTGATAGTAGAAGCCGATGAAGGTGAAGCCATTGTAATTGCTGAGTTTCCGATTGATGAAATTAGGGAGTACAGGAAACACGAGGTGCATGGAAATGCATATAGACATCCGGAAAAATATGGCATTTTGACTTCAGGGAAAATTGAGTATCCTTTCATACGGGAAGATTACAGAAAATAATTGACAAAATCACAAAAGTCAACAAAACATAAATTAATAGCGGCAGAATCCGAATATTGGGAAATAATATCGTCAATAGTCAATAATATGTTTACTTTATGTATCTTTTGCTATATAATTTGAACAGGAGGTTATGAAAAATGGAAACCTTGTATATTGGGAACAACATTCTTGCTTATTTAAAAGAACGCAATAAAACACAGGTTGATCTGGCAAACGGACTGAATACATCCAAGCAGGTGATAAACAAAATAATTAAAGGCAAAAAGGCAATACGCACAGAGGAATTGATTGCCATATCCGAGTACCTGAATGTCAGTCTTGAGGATCTGGTTAAAAAAAGAGAAGTATTTGACGGGGAAAGTTTTGATTCGTTCAACCTGTATGGAGATATTAAAAGCAAAAAGACTGCAGAATTCATATTGGAGTTGGTGAACAGTCTTTCGGATATGGAGGAGGAGCTGGCAGCACATGGCATATCGGATTGATGCGCTTGATGAAAAAGATATTGAGGCCATAAAGAAGGAAGTTGCCTTCATAAGACAGGAAAACGGAATCGATCCTTCCGCCTGCCCCAAGGATTACATATTCAAACTGTTGGAAGAAACAGGAACGCTTATTTTATATCCAATTGATGAAAAAAACTTATGGGGAATTTACATTTGCACGGATGAAAAAAACTTTTACATAATAAACAGCAGCATAGAGCTTCAAAAGCAGATCTTTGCGGCAGCACATGAGCTGGCGCATAGCCTTGAAATCGCCAGAGTGAAATACGAAGCAGTGACAGCTGATTTGATGGTTGAATATACAAGCAACAGCACATATGAAACTGATAAAAAAAAAGCTGATATTGTTGCAAACAGATTTGCTGCCGAACTACTGGTGAGTGAAAAAGCTCTTAAGGAAAATATGGAGGATCTACCCGGGCATCTTGACATGATGGCAAGAGCAGTGATGCTATCCGGAAAATTTCTAGTACCCTACAGAGCAATAGTCAAAAGACTCGGAGAAACAGGGATTGTTGCCGATTCAAAGAAAATCAATAGGATGCTTGATGCAGATGAACTTGAAATCAGGCAAATTGCTGAAAGATATGAGTGCTGCGGTAGAAATTATGAAATATCAAACGAAAAAAGACCGGGAGGATATGTAAACAAGGCCCTGACAATGTATGAAAATGATTTATTGACATTCGACGGGCTTTCTAAAAAACTGGAATTGGTCGGCAAAAAACCGGAAGACTTCGGAATTGAGTATTATGATATTGATATGACCGAATTCATTCTTCGTACATCAGAAAAACCCGAAAAGGATTACGAAGAGGATGAGTGAAGATGCCCTTGTTGACACTGATATTCTGCTCAAAATAGGTGAATTTCGGGGAGATGGATTGTTGGCAAAGATACTTCTGAGTCTAGGATATAATCTATAGTACCTAAGGAAAGCAATAAGTGATTCATAACCGGATAAATTGTAAATTAATTGTTAACTTTTAAGGGGGGAACACGTCACAATTCGGATGTGGTGATAAAATATTTATAGGCAGTTTGTTGTCCGAAAGGACGGGAATTATGAAAAAAGCATTGATTCTTTTGCTCATATTGATAATTGTTCCAATAGCAGGATGCAATGGTGAAAGACTTGAGAGAAGAAGTGACAGAACAAAAGCCGGTTTCACTCCACAATTTGATTACAGCATTCCGCCGGATTTGAGTACACTTTCTCCGGTTCGAGATGACTTTTCGCACACGGATTACTTGAATATTGTTTTTATCGCCGGTACCGGGAACAAATATTATAACCTGACGGAGTGGCAGGAATACATAAAAGGCAAGCACGACATCGATATTCTTGTCCGATATCCCGATAATTCATCTGAAATCATTGACAAATCCGCGACATTGGATAGCATTCTCTATATTCACAATACCGGTGTTTATAAGGCCGGCAGCCAAATGGTTTTCAAAGCGGGGAGTCCTGAAACGGCGTATGAGCTCAGTCCCTATTATGAAAAATATCAGTGGCATAGGTATTTCGATTCCGATTTCATTGAAAGGCTAAGGAGCGGCGAAGGAATATATGCGGTGCCGTCTTTTGTGCCAAAATTCACATATCCGAGATATTACAACAAGGAGTACCTTGTCAAGCTGGGGATGGGTGTGCCTGAAACTGTCTTTGAGTTTCATGATTTCCTGCGTGGTTCCAAAGACCTTCAGGGGGATGGGGGCGGCTATTGCCCCATGTGGATCAGGGAGCAGCGGCTGGCCAGGCAAACCTCGGATATTTTCCGGGCCTACGGCGCCTATGTGAATTCCGTGAGCGATTCGGCAGTAGCCTTTTCACCTCTTACGGGAGCCGTTGAGGACGCCGTATTTTCACCGGATTTCGAACATGCGCTGGACTTCATAAAAAATCTGCAGGCTGAAGGACTTCTCTTTATCAGCGGTCAGGATGGATTCGACGGGACGTTCACCACAAAGTTCGACGGCGAATCGCAAGTATCGGACAGGAGGGATCTAGCAACCGGATACAGGGAGATTGTCAATCCGGAATCCGGAAAATCGATGTCGGATATATACTGCGAACCGGGTTATGAAAACCTGCAGGGCTATTACCTGACAGCCTCAAATAACAGGGCTGTGTGCGAGGTCATATACGCTCCGTCTTTTTATGTTTTCCCGAAGGGCATGGAAAACATTCAAGGAGTGATCGATCTGTTCAATGACGTTCTTACAGAAGGGAAGTATTATGCGGACCTCAGGTACGGAATAGAGGGAACGGATTATGAAATCATTGATGGCGCTGTGGCGCCGCTGAAGCCGCCGGCAGGTTCCTTCGTCGACTTAAAGCAACTTGCGCCCGTCGACGATCTGCAATCGTCTCAAAAACCTGAAAGCACCGCGGCCCTCATGGACATACCGGGCAGCTTGAAGTATGAGGTCAATATATTCAACGACTTCAATGTGTATTTGACATCGACGAGGGATGGCGACTATCTCGGGTTCAGTTATCCCGGATATTTCGGCAGCCTGTTCAACAAAGAAATCTCCGCTTACGATGCCATTGAGTTTTACAAGAAGGAATTTGCGCGATCAGGGGAAATCAACCTGCTTGAGGAATTCAATGATAAGCTCGGAATGACGGCGACCTATGATTATCCGGTAAATTGAGGTAAACGAACACCGCATTTGGCGCATGCCAAGCTTTGATTAACAAAAATCAGTTCATTCAGTATAGGAACGTTCCCGTTCAAAAACACCTCTTATGAAAACACAGCAACTCATTCCGTGTTAAAGAGGGGGTTGTCGGGCGTCAATGACCAAAGCATCCGACATTGTTGACACTCATAATGTTATAATGTATATTGACTTTGATTTTCGGGAGGCGCTGATGTATCTCATAGGAATAGATATAGGAGGCACTAAATGTGCGGTTATATTGGGAAAGACACCGGAAGGGGAAGACCCTGTTTCGCAACAGCCTGTAATAGTGGATAAAGAAAAATTTCCGACCGGGGCCGATCCCGATTTCATGATAGACAAGCTTTGCGCGGAGACTGAAAAAATTCTCAAAAAGAACCGTGTCAAAAACGAAGAAGTCGCTTGCATAGGTATAAACTGCGGCGGCCCGGTGGACAGCCGGAACGGGATTATCCTTTCACCCCCCAACCTGATAGGATGGGAAGAAGTCCATATTTGTGAAATATTCGAAAAAAGATTCAACATAAAGAGCAAACTTCAAAATGACGCCAATGCCGGAGCCCTGGCTGAGTGGTTTTACGGCTCGGGCAGGGGTTTGAGCAACATGATGTTCATAACCTTTGGCACAGGTTTCGGAGCCGGGCTCATACTGGATGGAAGACTCTACAGCGGAACCAATGACATGGCCGGGGAAGTGGGACATGTCAGACTGGCGGAGCACGGCCCCGTCGGTTTCGGGAAGGCCGGTTCATGCGAGGGTTTCTGTAGCGGTGGAGGCATTGCGCAGCTGGCAAGGACAAAAGTGCTGGAAAAACTTCAGATGGGTGAAAAGGTGGAATTCTGCCCGAAGGTGGACGACCTTGAAAAACTTGACGCCAAGATAGTGGGTGACGCCGCGGAAGCAGGAGACCCCCTTGCGCTTGAAATATATAGAATCAGCGGGGAATATCTGGGAAGGGCGCTATCCATATTCATAGACATACTTAATCCAGAGCTCATAGCAATCGGAAGCATATTTGCGCGAAGCACCGACATACTCTGGCCGCATGCAAGAAGGGTTATCGAAAAAGAGGCGCTTATCCATGCCAGAATGGTGTGCAGGGTGGTTCCGGCAGGATTGGGGGAGAAAATTGGCGATCTCGAGGCGCTTTCAATAGCGGTATATGAAGTTGCAAAGGGGAGGTTGAATTGAAAAAGGAAACAATAGGAATACTGGATAAGGCGGTGGCGGACACCCCCCTTCTTAATAAATGCAGGGAGGATGTTCAAAAGGCGGTTGAAGCCATACTCCGCTGTTATGACGACGATGGAATGGTCCTGGTATGCGGCAACGGTGGAAGCGCGGCGGATTCGGAGCACATAGTGGGCGAACTCATGAAGGGGTTTTTAAAGAAACGGCCCGTACCCGTCGAACATAGGGAATTGATCGGGGATGACGGATTGTCAAACAACCTGCAGGGGGCTCTGCCTGCGATATCCCTGACGAGCCAGACATCGCTGATCACCGCGTTCATGAACGATGTCGACCCGTCGATGGTTTTCGCCCAGCAGGTGTACGGATACAGGAATAAGGCAAATGTCTTGATAGGGATAACCACTTCGGGGAACTCTAAAAACATTGTAAATGCGGCCAGGGTGGCGGGGGCTTTCGGAATGAAGACAATCGGAATGACCGGAGAAACCGGAGGAAAGCTTTCCGAAATCTGCGATATTTCAATAAAAGTGCCGGCCGTGGAAACATACAAGGTGCAGGAGCTTCATCTTCCCGTATATCACGCGATATGCGCAATGGTGGAGTCGGAATTGTTTGATGAATAGAAAGGGAAGGGAATAACATATGAGCAGACAGGAACTTGTGACAAGGATAAAGGACAACGGCCTCGTAGCCGTGGTAAGGGCGGAATCGGCGGAAAAGGCCTACCGCATAGTCGATGCATGCATGGAAGGGGGAGTCGGCGCCATAGAGATAACATTCACCGTGCCGGGAGCCCACAGGATAATCGAGGAACTTGCTTCAAAATACGGCTCATCCGGGGATATAATACTCGGAGCGGGAACGGTATTGGATCCCGAAACGGCGAGAATTGCAATCCTCTCGGGGGCAAGCTACATAGTGAGCCCGTATTTCAACGCTGAAATGGTCAGACTCTGCAACAGATACCAGGTTCCCAGCATGCCAGGTGCAATGACAGTGAAAGAAGTTGTTGAGGCGATGGAAGCCGGCGCGGATATAATAAAAATCTTCCCGGGCAACCTGTTCGGCCCCAATATAATAAAATCGATAAAAGGACCCCTGCCGCAGGCGCCCATGATGCCCACGGGCGGAGTGGATGTCGACAATGTAAAGGAATGGATACAGGCGGGCGCGGTGGCTGTGGGAGCCGGAAGCAGCCTTACAAAAGGGGCGAAAACCGGAGATTACGAAAAGATTGCACAAACCGCAAAAGAGTTTATAAAGAAAATTAAAGAGGCAAGGAGCGAGTAATATGGCAAAGGTAGTTACATTCGGTGAAATAATGTTGAGGCTGAAGGCGCCCGGAAGGGAGAAGTTTTTTCAAAACCAAAAGTTTGAAGCGACTTTCGGCGGAGGAGAGGCCAATGTGGCGGTGTCGCTGGCGAATTACGGAATGGATGCGGCTTTTGTGACGGTCCTTCCCAAAAACGACATAGCCGACGCCTGTATTGGAGAACTGAGGAAATTTGGCGTTGACACGTCTTTAATAGTAAGAGGCGAAGGCCGCATGGGGATATATTTCCTCGAGGCCGGTTCGGTTCAAAGACCTTCAAAGGTCATTTACGACAGGTCTGATTCAGCCATATCGAAAGCCAAAACGGGCGATGTGGACTGGGACAGGGTTTTCAAGGATTGCGAATGGTTTCATATAACAGGGATAACCCCGGCGATAAGCAAAAGCGCAATGGAATTGTCGTTGGAAGCGGTAAAAGCCGCATCTGAAAGGGGAATAACAATATCATGTGATTTCAATTTCAGGAAAAAACTTTGGAAGTATGGCAAAACAGCCACCGAAGTCATGCCCGAACTTGTGCGTTATGTCGACGTGGGGATAGCAAACGAGGAGGATTGTCAGAAATCACTGGGGATCACGATTGACACGGATGTGGAAAAAGGGGAGCTTGATGTTTTGAAATACAAAAAGCTTTCCGAAAAAGTGATGGCCGAATACCCGAACCTGAAATACATGGCAATAACACTCAGGGAAAGCAAAAGCGCCGACCATAACGGCTGGAGCGCATGTATAAACGACGGAGACAATTTCCATGTCAGTGAAAAATATGAAATGACCCACATAATCGACAGGGTCGGCGGAGGGGATTCCTTCGCAGGCGGCCTCATATACGGATTGAACAATTATGAAAATCCAAAGGAAGCCCTGGAGTTCGCCGTGGCTGCAAGTTGTCTAAAACATACAATTTCAGGGGATTTCAACAGGGTGTCGCTTGAAGATGTGAAAAGCCTGATGGGGGGCGACGGCTCCGGACGGGTGCAAAGATAGGTTGCAAGAAAGAGAATCATGAATTTTGAAAAAACATCCATAGGTATAAAGAAAACAATGATGCAGGGGGTATGCTATTCCGTATATGAAGGGGACAACAGGATATACGGGGTGCTGGCTGAAGGCGGATGCGCCACTTTTGTCGCCATAAGCATAGATAAGAAAAAAATCGTGTTCAGCGCCGACGCCGGCGGCGCCACAGGTTCATGGGGTGTGAAGGAAGCATCAGACGGACGCATTTATTTCGGATCCTACGTAAATGCCGGATTATACAGGTTCGATCCCGAAAAAGAAGCCGTTGAAACCCTTTCAAAGAACCTTCCCAATGCAAAATTCGTATTCAGTCTGGATTGTGATTCACAAAACAACATATATGGAGGAACCTGGCCCAATTGCGCTGTTTTCAGATACAACGGCGAAAAAGAGGAGTTCGACATATACGACGAGCAAATCGTCGAGGATGAGGACTATGTCAGGATGGTGACATACGATCCGGACAGGAAATGCCTTTATGCCAGCGTCTCGGCGCATTGCAGCATAATAGAATACAGGCCGGGGGAGGGAGCCGTCGGAAACATACTTCCCGATAAATATAAAAAAGAGGCTTTCGCCAAATTGTACGGAATGTGGGACGGCAAGTTGATCGTGTATATGCCTTCTTCCGAGAAATTCCTGTACATAGACCCGGAAACAAAAAAGGTAGTAAAGGAAATAGAGGCGCCCAACATCGACAGGGAAATACTACCGCCCCCCGGGACAAAGCCCGGGGAGATAGCTATAAGCGACAGGAGCAACGGAATAACCGTCAAACCGGAAACGGACGAGGTTTTCTATTTCAAAAGCGTAAACGACGAAAGTGTCACGGGACTGTGGCCCTATTCGGACGGCAAATCGCTGCTCATCAGTGGATTCGAAGGCAATATATTACTATATGACACGCAAACA
>CAZWVS010000017.1:0-4906 GCA_964636935.1 uncultured Clostridiaceae bacterium | reverse complement strand
ACAGGCAGGAAAGTCAAGCAAGACATTGAAGTGCCTAGAAAAAACATAGAAATAAGGCAACTGCATCTGCATGGCGGAAAAATCTACGCGAGCGGATATCTGCGCGGCGGCATATATATTTATGACCCGGAAACGGATTCCGGAAAACAGTATGACGGTGTGGGGCAAAGCGAAGGGATCACCTCCGGCGGAGGCAAGGTGTATTTCGGGAAATATCCCGGAGCATACATATATGAGTACGACCCAGAACTGCCATGGGATTATTTGGTCAACCCCCGCGAGCTTTTCACACTTAAACACGACTACAACCAGGACAGACCCTTCGCATTGGAAGTCTACCGGGACAAATTATATGTGGGGACAATACCCAATTACGGAGATGTAAGGGGGGCCTTGTCGATATATGACCTAAAATCGGGGACACTGACCGTAAGAAAGGATTTTTCCGATTCCAGAAGCATTGTTTCGCTAAAAGCCAAAGACGGCGTGCTTTACGGGGGCACCACGGTTAGCGGAGGCCTCGGCAGCAGACCGGCGCATGACAGCGGCACGGTTTTTGCAATGGATGTCGATTCAGGCGGATATCTGTATGAAACAATCCCGGTAAAAGGGTGTAAAAACGCAGGCGGGCTCTGCTTTGCCGATGACGGAAAACTATTGGGGTGCGCAGACGGTGTTTTCTTCATACTCGACCCCGTGTCGGGAGAGAAGGAATATGAGAAGAAGCTTGTCGAATTCAACCGGGAAAAAGATTACAAGTGGGAAGTTTCCTTTATAAAGAAAGGTCCTGGAAAGCTATATTACATAGTGACTTCGAACACATTGTTCAGCTATGACCATGAAAAAAGGGAATTTGACAAAATCACGGAGAAAAAAGTCAATTTGCTTGAATTCGACGAAGAGGGAAGGCTCTACTGCCAGTACGAGGACAATGTCAGAGAGGTAATAAGAAGCAAAGAAACCGTCGGCTGATCCGGGCATATCGAAAAATGGAAAAAAGAAACGAAATAGGAAAATCCGTATATTTCAAGTTCAACATGATGAAAAGGGTGGAGGATCTGTACCATTTCTTTTTCCTCATGTTGGTTTCACACCTGCTTTTAATAAACCCCATTTACGGTGGAGCCGTCTATGTAACCGGATTGGTGTGGATAGGTTATTCCGAAATCTATTTCAAACGATGGGGGTTCCTTGAGGCCGGAGGAAAGGTTATTGCAGTTGTTTTTCCGGGAATAACGCTTGCCGTATCCGCCTATCTTGTAATCATCTACCCTTTCCTATTCAACGGGGAGGGGATATTCATAATATTGGCGGCTACGGCGGTGGTGCTTTTGAAACCCGCGGTGGACAGGATTGTTAAACCGAACATATACAGGCTGCTTTCATATTTCATGCTGATCTTCCTTTTCATGCCTTTTGTCGTATCGGCAACGCCTCCGAAGGTGCATCTGACGGTTCCCGCCGGATTATTAATCGGAAGCATTATCACATACGCCAAAAACATCTACGGGGAAAGATTGAAATCAATCAGAAGAGAGCCCGTCCATGAGCCGGCCGCGAAGAAAATAAACTCATACAGGCTTTACGCAAACACGGTGGTGTTCGCCACAGCCGCGCTTCAGATAATGATAATGATGTATGTGAGCTATATGAGGTATGCGACCGAACCGGATCTCGTATCAAACATATTCGATACGCTTCTGACGGTTTTCCTCATGATAATTATATTGGGGGCCATTATCAGTTTTTTGCAAAAAAGGGTGAAATTCCAGCATTATGAAAAAACACTCATATTCGTAATAGCCGCAGCTGGATGGGTTATTGCCGGGATGAACATTTACAATGCCGGATTCAAAGCGGAGGGGCTTGGGAACTATGTGAATGTGATGATGATCATCCTGGGCGCTTCTTTCGTGTTTTTCATACTGACCGTCATGAGGGACGATTTCAAGGGCGTCCTCCGCCTTGCCGATGAAAAAATAAAGGAGAGCGCGGTGGAAAGCCGGATGCGGCTTATGGACGGGCAATCAGTTTTCATAGCGTACTTTACAGTCATGCTGATGCTGGCTTCCCTTTGCATAGACCCCCGGCACCAGACTGCGGTAATAGGCAATCCCGGCATTTTTGACCAATTGGTTGTGTTTTACATGCTGGTTGTTCCCGCTTTATTTCTAATCATGGGGATAATTTATTCAATACGGCAGCCTTTGACCAAAAAATATAGCGAAAAGCTTAAGAGGTTCAGGGAAAGCATTGCAAGGGGAAGGAAAAACCCCCATCTTGAGAAACAGCTGATAACCGTCCTGGTGAAAAAATATAAAACCAGATTCGGAATAAAGGTGATAGCCTTTTTACTGTATCCTATTTTCAGACACAAAGTCGAAGGGAAGGAAAACGTAGTTGAAAAGGATCCGGCAGTGTTCGTCTGCAATCACAAGGAAATCTACGGTCCGGTGGTCACGCATCTCTATCTTCCGTATATATGCCGCCCGTGGATAATAAGCGGAATGGTGGAAAGAAAACTCATATACGACCATCTGCAAAACGGGTACAATGTAAGGAATGCAAAGATACCGCTGTTCCTCAAAAAAATATATTGTAAAGCCGCAGGACCGGTGCTCATATGGGCAATGAACTCCGTGGAACCCATTCCGGTTTACAGGGAGTCCGGCAGGGGTGTTGTGGAAACCATGAAATTAACCGTGGAAGCTCTGGAGCAGGAGGACAATATACTGCTGTTCCCGGAAAACAATATTAAGACCGGAGGGTATAAAGAGCTTCCGGGAGAGTTTTTCACCGGATTCGCCCATATAGGAAAGGAATACCTTAAAAAAACGGGATTGGACATAACATTTTATCCCATGTATGCGGACAGTAAAAAAAGAATAATTTTCATAGGAGAAGGCGTCAAATATGACAGGAACAACCATCCGGCGAAGGAAAAAGAAAGAATAGCCGGTTATCTGAAACAGAAAATGGACGAATTGGCCGGAAAAGGTGCGGCGGAGTGAAAAATTAAGCTGATTTTAAGGAAAGTCTGTTATAAATAATGAAGAGGGCTTGAAGCTCTTTGAATAACATGGATTTAAAATTTAATCCTATCATAAGGTAAAATGGAGAGAATTATGAAAATATTGGTAGTGGATGATGAAAAAGAGCTAAGGGAAGTGGTACAAAAGTATCTTGAAAAAGACGGCTTTGAAAAGACGGCGGCCGCCAACGGGATAGATGCGGTCAAGCTTTTTCATGATGAAAAACCCGACCTTGTAATACTGGATCTGATGCTGCCGGACATCCCGGGTGAAAAAGTGTGTTCGGTAATAAGGGAAAGCCGTGAAACACCGGTCATAATGCTAACCGCCAAAAGCAGCGAGGAAGACAGGATAAAAGGTCTTGGAATAGGCGCTGACGACTATGTGGTGAAACCTTTCAGTCCGCGGGAACTGGTTATGAGGGTGAAAGCGGTTCTCAGGCGCACGGGCGGAGAGACGGATAAAAGAAACATTTCGGATGAGCTTGCAATTGATGAAAACGCATATTCTGTGAAAAGAAGCGGAGTCGAAATAGAGTTGACACCCATTGAATTCAAAATCCTTTCGGTAATGTCGAAAAACCCCGGAAGGACATATACCAGGGAGCAGCTCATATCCTACGCACTCGGTTACGAATACGAAGGAATGAGCAGAACGATAGACTCACACATAAAAAATTTGAGGCAGAAAATCGAAAAGGACCCCTCCCGACCGGAATATATAAGGACGGTATTCGGAGTGGGATATAAGTTCAAGGAAAGCAAATGACAAGTTTAAACAAGCTGTTCACCAAATATTTTATCATAGTGATGGCGGTTGTGCTCATCCTGGTGACGCTGATGTCGAATTTCGGGGCTTCGATATTTTTTAAAAACTTCATTAAAAACAAAAATGACGAACAAAACACTAAAATTGTGGAGTCCATAAAGGAAATGGTCAACAATAAAACCATTCCCGATAACGCCTATCCCATGCTCATGGCCATGATATCCAGGCAGGAGCAGGTGCACCTGATACTGTACAGCGGCACACAAATAATAACAAGCACCTATTCAGGCGCGCTTGACCCGCTGGTAACACCCGTTCAGGGGAATGACAGCGAGGAATCACTTCAGCCCAGGCTGTCGGATGAAATTGAATATCTCGATTACGAAATCGAGGGGAACAAGCTTCTCATAGGACGGGCGAAAGACCCGTTGTTCGACATGGCGAATGCGGATTTCATGAAAACCCTTAACATGCTTTATGCCGGGGCATTTATCGCAGCAATGCTTATCGCCTTCCTTTCAGCCCGCTTCTTGTCCCGGAGATTCAACAAACCCATCATGCAGCTGCAAAGCAATGTCAACCACATATCCATGAACCGGTTCGACAAGCTGGAGGAATGCAACACGAAAGCCGCTGAACTGAGGGAGCTTTCTCAGGACATATCCGATTTGGCCGTGCAAAGGCAAAAGGAAGAAAGCATGAGAAAACGGCTGTCCAGCGACATAGTGCATGAGCTGAAAACCCCCATATCGGTCCTGTCCACAAACATAGAAGCCATTCTTGACGGCATTTATGAAGCCGACGAAAAAAGAATGTCGGTTCTTCTTTCACAGACAAACAGGCTGTCCAGGCTTGTAAACAGGTTGTCCGAGCTTACGATTCTTGAAACCGAATATGAGAACATCCCGATGGAAAAAACCGACCTGTCAGCGGTCCTGGAAAACATTCATACGGTTTTTCTCCCCGCGGCGAATGACAAAGGGATAGAACTATACGAGAAAATCGAAAACAACCTGTATATATCGGGAAACGAGGACAAGCTTCTTCAACTTTTTGTAAACCTTTTGTCAAATGCCGTTAAATATACGAAAAACGGAGGAGCTATA
>CAZWVS010000016.1:0-19568 GCA_964636935.1 uncultured Clostridiaceae bacterium | reverse complement strand
TATCCCGCCCGCCTTGTTCCCCGGCGAGGGGTTTTCATATATCTTCTGTCCGTGATCCGTATAATACCTTTTAAAAGAATTTATGAGGTTTTCAAATTCATAAAAAACCTTTTCATCGGCGCATCTGTCCGCAAGCACCTGCTCCGCGCCGAACATTTCCGGTATTTCCGTCAGAATCGCAGTCCCCCCCATTGATACGATTTGATCCGATAGGTATCCTGCGAGGGGGTTTGCCGTTATTCCGGAAAAGGCATCGCTTCCGCCGCATTTAAGCCCCACCACAAGTCTGGATACGGGGACATCCACCCTTTTGAACGATTTCGCGTAACCGGCCAGTCTTTTGACGGCTTCAAGCCCTTTTTCTATTTCATCGCCTGCATCCTGGCAATTTATAAATTCCACCCTGTCGGGATTGATATCGCCTATAACCTTTTTAAATTCGTTTATATTGTTGTTCTCACAGCCCAGTCCAACTATGAGCACGGCTGCGGCATTGGGGTGTTTTACAAGCCCCGCAAGGATTTTTTGGGTGTTTTCGTGGTCGCTTCCAAGCTGCGAGCAGCCGTAAGGGTGGGTGAAAGCGAATGTTTCGGTGTATATGTCACGTGCCCGCGCTTCGATTTTTCGTACTGTTCCGTTGACACATCCGACAGTGGGTATTATCCATATTTCATTTCTGACACCCGCCTGCCCGTCTTGTCTTGCATAACCCTTGAAGTTACGGATTTTTACAGGTGCCGGTTCCTGCGCCGGTCCGTTGTACTCGAATTTTCCGGGTTCGTCAAGAAGCGTTTTCAGATTATGGGTGTGCACATGACCGCCTTTCGGGATGTCCGTGACCGCCTTGCCGATCGCATGGCCGTACTTGTATAGCGTCCCGCCTTTTGCTATATCCTTTAGTGCAACCTTGTGCCCCGCCGGTATGCCGGCTGTTTCCTTTTTGATTATTCCCACATTGTCTTTTTCGCTTATGACAAGAACATTATCCATTCATTAGTTCCTCCAGGGCTTTTCTCATGCCCGATCTCTTTATCCTTCTGTAATATTCACCGGCTTTCTCCGCCAATCCGTCTATGCCGCTTAAATCCCCGCCCCAGATTCCGCGGTTCGAAAGCAGACATCCGAATGCTTTTGTTTCATCTTCTTTCGCCATGCATTCCCGGACAAAGGATACGATATCCATATCATCCCTTATTTCATGTTTTCCGCTTCCGTCATGGAACGCTCCCAGGGCGGCCAGTGAGAAAACCAGTGTTTCGGGAAGGCGCCCCTCCTTTTCATGGAATGCCGTTATGGACGGCAGCACCCTCACCTTGAATTTCGAAATCGAATTCAATGAAATATCCAAAAGGCGATGTTTTATATATGGGTTTGAAAACCTCTCCAAAACATCGTCGGCATACTCGAGCAACTCTTTTTCAGGCAGGTCGAGGGTCGGTATTATTTCGTCGTAAATCCCCTTTTTCATATATTTTAGAACTGTTTCGTCGGCTATGCATTCCCCCACGGTTTCCAGTCCCGCCAGGTACGCGACAGGCACGGTCATTGTGTGTGCTCCGTTTAAAATACGGACTTTCCTGGTCCTGTACGGCGTCATGTCATGCGTCCACACGACATTCAATCCGGCTTCGTTTAGCGGAAGGAACTTCTCCCCTTCGATCACCCATAGGTGGTAATACTCGCCCGTGTCATACATTTCATCCGTATACCCCGCGTCTTCCTGCAGATTTTCCATTTCATCCGACGGGTAGCCGGTCACAATCCTGTCGACCAGCGTGTTGTGGAAAAGCACTTCCTCTTTCACCCACTTTATAAAATCCTCCCCCATACCCCATTCTTCGGCAAGCCGCAGGACTATCCGCCTCAATGTGTCGCCGTTCCTGTCTATCAGTTCGCATGGAAGTATGTGAAGCCGTCCGCCGCATGTTGAAAATTTTCTGTAAAGGAAAACCGTAAGCTTTCCGGGGAAGGAGGACGGAGGTGAATCCTCCGGGGAATCCCCGCCGTCATATGCAATACCGGCTTCCGTCGTGTTTGAAACAATCAGTTCGATATCCGGATTTTTGGCAAGTTTCAGATAATCCCCGTAATCCGTATACGGGTTCACAGTCGACGCTATGCTTTTCACAACACGTTTGTTCACTACTTCTGTTCCGTCCTTAATGCCCCTTAGCAGCACGGTATACATGCCGTCCTGTTCGTCGAGCAGGCGGCAGCGTCCCTTTTCAATGGGTTGTACAATAGCGACCCTGCCGTCATACAGGCCCTTTTCAAGCATTATGTCGAACATCCAGTCTACGAACGCCCTTAAAAAGTTGCCTTCTCCGAATTGAACAACTTTTACCGGCAGCCCGTCGTATTCATTGTTTAAAATTTCACTTCCAAGCTTTTTCATTGCTTTCCCTTCTTTTGTCAACTTAGTCATACCCCCCCATCATCTCATCAAAAAGCTTCTTTGCCACGGTTATTCCCAAATGGACAAGGGGGTCGTTCGCAAACACCTTGAAAATCCCCTCCCTGTCATCGTTGATGCATGACTGCACCAGCAGTTCCTGATTATATGAATGCCTCAAAACAAGATTTTCTATATCGTCCGGAAGCCGTCCTTTTATGACGGGCTTAATGTCTTTTTTCGTAAAGACAGCATTCGTTTCCACAATGGCGTCCTTTGGATAATTTTCGTCCGCCCGGGGGTTGGGGATGTTTATATTTGTGATAAATTCCCCTCCATTTTCAAGCGCCTTGATGATTGCGGCGGTATCCTCTCCGGATTTCTCGAGTCTAAATGATTCTTTACCGTCCAGTATCCGGTGCGTCTTTTCTATTTTCTCCCTCATATCGTTTTCACGCCATTCGACGGGTGTCAAATTGAATCTCCATTCCGCCGCTGTTTCAGGAGACTTCAAATACCATCCGGGGCAGAATTCCGCAAGATGCCTGTCTCCGGCCGCGGCAATCAGACCGTATCTTAGGAAAAGATCGAACTTCACCCTGTTCGCGCTTTTGAAATAATCGTCATTCCAGCCGCCCCTCGCGCAAAAGCCCTTTTCATAGTGCCTCACAGCGAAATCCCTGTATGTCGGGAACAGGTCCGTTCCCTTGTATTTTGCCGTGTCCAGCCATGTGAAGTGGTTTATTCCGAGCACATTGGCATCTATATCGTCAATGTCCGGATTTCCCCCGCCTAAAGCGTCGCCCGCTATCGATGCCAGAAGCCTTTTTGTCCCCTTCACTTCATGACAACATCCAAATGCCTTTATACCTGGAAAACCCTTATATAGCGTCCTTGTCAGAACCGTGAGCGGGTTGGAATAGTTGATGACATAGGCCTGGGGGCATATGTCCCTGACCGCCCTGGCGAACTGCAGAAAAAACGGAACAGCCCTCACAGCCCGCATGACGCCCCCGGGGCCCACCGTATCGCCGACGGATTGGTAAATACCGTATTTTTCGGGAAGGTGCACATCGACACGCATATCTGAAAAAGTACCCGGCAGAATGGATATGACGACGTAATCCGCTCCTTCGAGCGCCTTTTCGAGACTATCCTCCACAACGTATTCCCATTTTGACACACAACCGGGCATTTTGGAAACCGTGTTTCCTATTTCGGCATTCATCCGGGCCGCTTCCATATCTATATCATATAGGGCCACGGTTCCGCTGATGGCTTCGGTGAGAGCCAGGTCCGCCATTATGTTCCGCGCCCATCCCCTGGATCCGCCTCCTATATATGCTATCCTGATGTTTCTCATGTGCAACCTCCATAGATGGAATTATAACATGAAACCCCCATGCCCTTTCAACGGGCTTTTTCGAACCGCAACAAGGTCCTTGACAAAATCCCACAGGAAAACACCCAGCATAAAAACCAAAACGACCCTCATCAAATTATATGTGTTTCCTCGCGGCATCCCCTCCCGCAGGGACAAGGGGAATATGAATAGGATGAATATCAGTACGACAAAAACCTGAGCCCCTTCCAACCATGTCTTTAAAATCAAAGGCTTTTCCGCCAATCCGGATGCATAAACAGCCCCTTCCAATATTGCAAGAACCGCCCCGAGCCCGAATATGTATTTGGGAAGGACGGCGACATAGATGCAAAGTATGGGCCCTTCGAACAATACCGCCAGATGTCTTGCAAACACCGCAGCCGCAGCGAAAACAACGGTTACAGCCGCATATATTATCAATCCGGTTTTCGTAGGTTTCTTTTTCTTATCATTATCCATGTAATTTCCCTTTCGTTTTATTCGGAGCTTAAAATCGTATAAACTTCCTTCAAGGATTCGTTCATCTTTTTTATGTTCCTGTCATCGGATTCACAATCAAATCCGGGGATTTCCGGCCTCTGCTTTTTCAATACGATTTCACATAACGCATTCAGTCTGTTTTTCATCTCACCCAGGCATTCGATTTCATTGATGCAGGGTTCACAGTCACTCCCCACCATTATCATGTCCAGAAGATAATGGTTGAAATCCCTGAGCTTCA
This sequence comes from uncultured Clostridiaceae bacterium, assembly GCA_964636935.1. GTDB lineage: Bacteria > Bacillota > Clostridia > DUPQ01 > DUPQ01 > JAFGQE01. The sequence goes on along the minus strand of CAZWVS010000016.1, from coordinate 15,071 downwards.
TCAAAAGCATCATGTATTTCTGTGTTACGTTTATTTTTCTCCTGTTTTTGCTGATGTCTTTCACATATACGCTTATTTGATCTATGTCGACGAAAATGCCTGTGATTTCCGCTCTGAGCTCTTCCCTTTTACCCTCTTCATTGTTTTGCAGTATCACCGCCATTTTGTTCACAAACACCATTGTTGATTCCATGACATACACTATCCTTTTTCTTAGCATGGCCCTGTAGGAGAACAGCGAAAAGATGAAGTTGGCCGTTACGGCTATGAGTATCCCTGTACCCAGCGACAATATCCTAAGCTGCAAAGTCAGCGGCATGCTAGGTTCGCCCGCAGAGTTGTATTGAACCAGCATAGTCATGTATATGGCTGTGAATACGGCTATGACGGACATCGACCTCCAATTGATCCTGAGCGTGATGTAAAGTGTTGCGCTTATGGCAAGGGGCACTGTTATTAGATTGATGCCGCCTATCATGACGATGGCAGCCGCGATGACACCGCCTATCACCGATGCGTAAATCTGCTCAAAACCTTTTTTCAGCCCGCTTATGTTTACGGGTTCCAGTGTGAGCATGGCACCGAACAGAAGGGATATCATATCTTTTCCCAGATATGAATTGGAACTGAAAACCGCATATCCCGCAAATATTGTCACGAAGCTTTTCAAAATGAATATGCCCGTGTCAAAAAGTGTCATTTCCCTTTTCCAAAATATCTTCCTAATAAGCTTTAGCATCCATTACCCCGCATAATAAATAGTTAAGGATTGCCGAATATTTTGTATACCGTATTATTCAGCCGTCCCCGGTTACAACATAATTCCAATTACCCGGTTGAACCCTCTTCAAATCCGGTCATTCGTGCAACGATATCATTTTACCATGTTACACGTATTATTTAGAACCTGACGGGCAACTAAAAACGCATAGGAATTTTTTATTTCCTTTTGAAGCGGTTAGCCTGCATGGCCTTTCAATGAAACCCGATATGCCCTTTTATTCACGGAAGGCATTTTCCGGTTTTGCATGAAAAAAACCGCCCCCGTGGGAGGGCGGTCCGTCATTTGAAAAAGTGTTCTATTTTTGTGTCTTTTCTATCGACACCACCTGGTTCTGTCCGTTGTCGTCTTCATAATAGCATATGTCTACCCGGGTATTTTCGTCGAGGGATTCACCGAATTGCTCTGTCTGCTTTTCATATCTGTATTTGAAAACCAGATATTGACCTTCCGATTCAACCTCTATGAAATTGGAGTCGTGCCTTCCGGTGTATGTCCCCGTCAGGGTTTTTGTTTCACCGTCGGCCTCTTCCTGTCTTGAAACGGCAACAACCTGTTTTTGTCCGTTTCCGTCAACATAATACTCGATTGTAACCGGTGTGTTTTCGGCAAACGACTCACCAAGCTCTTCAATCTGCTTTTCCAGCCTGTATTTGAAGACCACCGGTTCATCTTCCGACTCGACTTCTATGAAGTTGTTGTCGTGGCGGCCGGTGTAAACACCGTTGATTTCAAGTTTGACGATCCTGTCCCCGCTCTGCGCAATCGATACTACGCTCTTCTGCCCGTCCCCGTCGACGGTGTATTCTATTCCGACAATACCGTCACCGGTTATTCCATCCTGAAACTCATCCTTCTCCCTTTCAAGCGGATACAGGAAAACCATGCTGTCGCCGTTCACAGCGACTTCGATGAAATTGGCATCTATTCGCCCGGTGTATAAGCCTTCGACAAACAGTTTATCGTTCACTTCCAGCTCATCATCCAATTCTTCAATACCCTCAAGTCCGTCGACAACGATATTCCTGTCACCAGCCTTGACCTTCATCAATGCGCTTGGATAGGTGATCACCTGTGTCACCATGTCGTTTTCACCGGGGGCTTCCAAGGAAACCGTGAATGTCACTGTTTCGGAGTTTTCACCGGTTTTTTCAATACTCATCGAATATCCTCCGGTGGGTTTCATTCCCGAAGACACCAGCACATATGTATATTCCCCGTCACCGTCCGCTTTTTGATGGACTCCGTATTCCATATATTTTTCTGCAAACCATCCCGCAATGTCGGAATCGGTTATTTCATCCGCTGTGATTTGCTCGAATACGGCTTCATCCTGATTCTGATTCTGATTTGCCTGAGCCTGCGTACATCCTGTTATTATCATTGCGACGGCGCCCAGCAGTAAAATCAATAAAATCCCTTTTCTCATTTCGTCCTCCTTTTTCTTGTGTCCAATTTTTAAAGGGTCCCCGGACTTTCCGGGGACCCGCCCTATCGCTAGCATCTTTTCCAGAAATCGACGGGACCCAGCTTAGAATAGCAGTCATTGGAAGCGCATGCATTTCCCATATTGTTATCATGGGATACACGTCCCGGCTTGATAGCCATTCTGCCTGCTATTGATGTCCCTACCTGCGTCACAAATCCAAAAATGGATGCGGCGGCCGGGCTAAGTGTTCTTGACTTTCTCATAAAGCATTTACCTCCTTGTTTTATTTCCTCTGCCCCACTTATACGGATGAAGTTTCAAATTTGTTCCATATGTGAACAAAAAAATTTTTAAATTCCATTTCTGAGCTATTGAGTAATATGGGACTGCTGAATAACATAAGATTTTGAATATTCAGCACAGGCGTAAGCCCTATGGGATGAAAAAATGCGGTATACAAAGCTTTTCATCACATGTCCCTTATTACCGGCGGGCGAATCGGGCAAGACAAGGTGTCAAGGTCCGCCAGGGTGCAAAGGTTTTTATTCTTTTACTTGAAAAAGCTCGCACCCGGGCAGCTTGAAAATGTATAAAAATTTAAGCAGGGCGTTTTCAAGCAATTCGGCAAGCCTTAATTAGGGACTGCTGAATAACATAAGATTTTAAATATTCAGCACAGGCGGGTCTGAATACATTCCCGTTGCGGGCGCGGCCTTATGACCGCATTAAATTTAAATCTGTGAATTGTAGAACTTCCCCAGTGATTCCGCGGTTTTTTGAATACGCATGTTTATGGCTTTACCGAAAATGAGCTGTCCCGTTTTCCCCATTACCGGGGAATACTCCAGACACAGCTCCATAAAAGTCTTCCCCTGTTTTTCAATTATATTGTAAGCAAACGAGGCTTGAATGAAAGGGAAGAAACCTTTTTCCCCGTCTTTGGTCAACGCCAGCACGATTCCATCGCCTTCTCTCCATTCAACAACGGTCTCGGTCAGACCTGCGGGAAGAACTTTCCTTGACGCCCCCTCCCCCTTCAAATCGTTGATCATCTCCACTGATTCTACTCCGGGGACGTATTTATCGGCGATTGCAAGGTCCCGGAGCAGGCTCCAGGCTTTGCGGGCATCGCATTTCAAACTCACTTCACCGCAGGCTTTGTATGTTTTTCCTTCATTATTGCCCATATGCGTTTCAAGCCCTTCCCGACTGTTTCAAATATGGTGACTTCATCGTTATCACATGATGTATCAATTTTCCGAACAACCTTGTAAATGGCAGCAGATTTTTCATGTTGTGTTGAAAGATCCTTTTGTAGTCACTATATGAATGTCTTTGGAATCCCAGGTCCTCTTGCGCCTTAATGGTGTCCAGCCAGTCCAGGAAACTGACCTTCACCGTGAAATTTTCCTTGGTAAGCGGTGGTATCCCGATGGATTCAAGCAAGCCGTTGAAAAATTCACCGTACTGCAACCTGCACGTTCCGCCCCCTCCCAGGAAATATATGTTTTTACTTTCAATCACACCGAGCCTAAGCTTTTCGGCAGCGGTGATCTGGGCAAGCCCCACATCGGAATCGAGCACAATTTCTATTCTTGAATCGTATGCTATCTCAAAGCTGTATATGAGTGTTTTGATTTTCCATATGCCTTTTGAAGGCATCACCGCTCCCAGCCTGGTTATGCAGTATTTCTCCGGCCCGATGTTTTCAATCACCTGTTCCGACAAAATCTTGCTCTCCGTATAGTTATCCGTGGGCACGGGTTTCATATCGGCCGTGACCGGGGGGGACATATGCTGGGTCGGCCCCATCACCGAGCAGGATGAGGAATGTACGAGCACCGCCCTGTTTCCGGTTTCAACAATCGCTTTTGCAAGGTTCTCGGTGCCTTGGACATTCACGGAAAAGCAAAGCCCCCTGCTTTTGCTTTGAGGAGGTATCACGGCGGCAAGATGAATTACCGCATCCATGCCTTCCACGGCTTTTTTTATATCTTCATATACGGTCAAATCACCGAATATGGTCTCCTTGATTCTTGATTTGTATTTTTTTGCCTGCTTCGACGTCCTTTTGTTTTTCTTCTCAAAAACACTGACATCATGATTCCTTGCAAGAGCTTCTTCTATCACAGCTCTTCCTATATTGCCGTAGGCACCTGTAATCAGTATATTCATAAGCTTGTCCTCCCGCTCATGAATATACCTCCATATGTGTCAAAAAGATATCATCCGATGGCACAAATCCGCTCACTCAAGCAGATATAAATCGAGTCACCCTTTCGGGTCATCCGTTTCGGTGACCTTTATTTTGTGTATAAGCTGTATCCTGTTTTTTACATCAAGCTTTCTGTATATGTTTTTAATATGGGTTTTTACAGTGTTTATCGATATATACAGTTCGGCTGCTATTTCCTTGTTTGTCTTCCCTACGACAAGGGCGTCGATGATCTCCGTCTCCCTTTCACTGATATTGAATATCTTGTAGAACCGGTCGACCCTGGGCAGAACATCCTTGACATCGGGTTCGTAGTTTATCGTATAGTGTTTTGTAAGATACATATATACGCTTACCGCAAATACCGCATACGCTATGTGAATAGTCTTGAATGCGCTGTCCGGGAGAAATAGAATGTCGATTGCAAAGTAGAAACCTATCGGGAAAAAGGATATGGCTATACCTTTTAAAAGCTGTCTGTTACCCTTGACTTTTGTTTTCCTCAGATATATCAAAGCCAGGATAGCGGGCACCGTCAAGAGCAGACTGCCCACTCCAAAGAGGTTCATCAGGTTCCTGGCCGCCTCTTCAGCCCAGCTCCCTTTGGTCAGTATGATTATTATGAATAACACGGCAATCAGGATTACAGCGCATATGACAGCCGTTATTGTCTTTCCCAGCCTGTATTGCTTTTCATCAAGGGGAAGTATGAAAAGTGTATATTTGATTGTAAGGTATATTACAAGCGCTATTATGAAACACACGAATATGGTTCCGAAAAGGGCCAGGCTTTCGCTTTGACCGGAAAGGCTTTCAATATAGTTGGTTGAATTGATGTAGTGGAACAGGAACCCGATTAAAAACAATACGCTCTGCATATAGAGAACACCCAGAAAATGCCAGATGATGCGGTCCTTTGTACGGTAATGCATTATCGTCCCGAGCAATGTTATTGAAATAATGATTGAAAAAACCAGATAATATGCCACTTCGGATACAAGACGTAAAATCAAAACGGTACCTCCCTATATGCCAATTCTATCACATCAGAATGGATATTTACCCGTCTTGGCATTAAAAATTCAAAAGCCGATCAACATTTTCATATTATAAGCACGGCTGTGATATAATCGACCCAGAACAGGAAGGGAAGGCGAAAAACATGGCTTTGGATTTTTTTGACTGCAATTGCTTTTTCGGACGAACCGCCGTTCCGAACCCGAATTCTTTCAGCTCAAGGGACGACCTTGTTTCAAAAATGGATAAATACGGGATTTCAAGAGCACTGGCATACCACTCCGTGGCGAGGGACCATGCCCCCTCTGAAGGAAATGAGATTCTTGAAAAGGAAATAGCGGACGAACCGCGCCTGGAACCCGTATGGGTCGTAATGCCCCATCACACCGGTGAATTCCCCGAACCCGGACGGCTTTTGAAACTTATGAAACAAAAGAATGTACGCGCGGTGAGGATTTACCCTTCATCCGCAAAACAATCTTTCAGTCTCAAGGAATACTCGGCCGGCCCCCTTCTGTCGATGCTTGAAGAAGCCGGGATACCGCTTTTTACGGATATAGATGAAATAGGATGGGACAACATCGATATGCTTTTGGAAGGGCATCCGCGGCTTCCCGTCATCCTGTGCAACACAGGTTACAGGGGCGACAGGTATCTGTATCCGCTCATGCATACATACGAAAACCTTTATATTGAAACGAGCAGGTTCCTTTCCCATCTAGGTATTGAGGCCTTATGCCGAAAAGTGGGGTCTAAACGCATTTTGTTCGGTAGCGGAATGCCTTTTTATACTGGTGCGGGGGCTGTTTTCTATATTGAAAACCTGATGCTTGACGAAAGCGAACGACGGCTTATCGCTTCCGGAAACCTCAATGCTATTCTTAACGGGGTGAAATTATGAAACCACATATAATAGACTGTCACTGTCATCTTGGCCCGTATTTCAACTTCCATGTTCCTGCGCCGTCCCCCGGCGACATGGTTCGCTCCATGGATAACATAGGGGTGGAAAAGGCATGCGTTTCACCGCATATTTGCCTCACTTCGGACATAGTCGCCGGAAATGATGAAATGCTCGACGCAGTCGCCTCCCATCCCGGAAGGCTTTTGGGATATTTCACCTATAATCCCCATTATCCCGACCTGATGGAATTCGAAGTTGAAAGATGTTTCAAATATGAAGGGGTGATAGGATTCAAGATACATCAAAGCACGCATGACACTACATTGATGAATCCGGGATACAGGTTCTGTTATGAATACGCGAACAGCAGAAAACTGCCTGTTCTCATACATACATGGAGCTCACAGACGATTTCAAATATTGAAGAACTCTCATCGGAATATCCGCAGGCCGTGTTCATCATGGGCCACTTCGGGGCTTCCAATGAAAACATGCAAAAGGCCGCCGATGTGATAAATTCAAGAAAAAACGTTTATGGCGACACCACCCTTTCCACCATGCGGGAGGGAAATGTCGAGTGGCTGATTGAAATAGCGGGTGAAGACAGGCTTGTGTACGGCACGGATATGCCTTTCATGGATCCCCGCCCCTGTCTTGGAAGGGTTTTGGGTGCAGATATTGACGAAACCTCACGCGAAAAGGTCCTGGGCGCCAACTTTCTTGAAATTCTGGAGAATATATCAAAATGAAAAAAACCGGCACATTCTATGACAAAGAGACCCTGAGCAAAATCAGGGCTGCAGTTAAGAACAATGACAGCGCAGGAAAAATAGCGGATAAATACATAAGTGATACCAAATACTTGATGGATCTCGATTATGAAGAGTTGAAAGGGCTGGCCTTTCCGCCTTCTATGAAGCGGTCATGGTTTGTCCTGTCAGACGGCAAGTGCCCCTCATGCGGCAAAAGCGTCCCCATGTACAACTGGCTTCACAATCCCTTTGAAACCCCGTGGAAGATGTGCTGTCCCCACTGTAAAACCCTTTTCCCCTCGAACGATTTCAAGGCATTTTACGAATCCGGACTTGATCCGGAAGGTGTATTTCACCGCGCGACTGCTGACGAATCACTTCTAAATGCGCCCGACGGCAGCGGTTTCGCCGTGGATGACGGCGACGGCTGGGTGGATGAAAACGGCAGACGGTATCTTTTCGTAGCCGCTTATCTCGCCCACTCCCACTGGACCAAACTTATATACGGTGGCATATTGAAGCTGGCATTCTGCCATGTTCTGACCGGAGGATCCGAATATGCCCGCAAAGCCGCGGTTCTTTTGTACTCTACGGCGAAGCATTTCCCGGATTACGATTTTAAGACACAGGGTGTCATGTATGAAGAAGAAAACCGTTCCGAAGGTTATGTGACTTACTGGGCAAATGCGTGCAATGAACTAAGGATGATGGCCCTCGCATATGACCAGGTTTTCGATTTCATTTCAAAAGACGACTTGTTCGGAGGCTTCACCGGAAAACCTCCTCTGCAGGCGTGCGCATACATTGAAGACAGGATGTTTAAAGATGCCCTGGAAAACCCCCGCAAAATCGACTCCACCCCCCCCAACAAGGAAGTCACCATGGCTGTCATCAAATCCGTCCTGGACCATGACGTATACAAAGATGAAGTCATTGACGATATAGACGGTATAATAAGGCAGTCCGCAAAAATCGACGGTTTGTCCGGCGAAAAGGGTTTGTCCGCATATGCGGCCATAGCGCCCAGGGTGATTGCCGACCTTTTATGTCTTTATACCAATACGGAACCGGATTTCATACCGAATTTTTTGAAACGTCATCCGGTTTTATAAGACACTTACCGTTTCCATATAAACACCTGGTACGACTCCATGTATTATCCGGGCATAGGCGACAGCGCTGTTTTTGCAGTGCCGGTCACGAAATACACAGCCCTTTTCGCCCCTTTTTCCGATGTGGACACATTCCACATCCGTTCACGGGCCTGGTTCGCCATGAAGCTTTACGAATGCACCGGGGATCCGGATTTCGCAAAGGCCGCCTATATATCAAATGGCAAAAGCACAAAAGGGCTTTTCGACAAGGACATATATATTGAAGAACCGTCGCAGTTTGAACGAAAACTATCAAATGTAATAATAAATGCGGGTTCCGAACTGGAGCAGAAAACGAAAAATTACGACAAATGGAGATTGTCCATACTTCATACAGGCGGCGGCGATGATAAATACATGCTTGCCATGCCCTATGATTCCGGAGCGAACCACTGTCATCACGACGCATTGAGCCTGCATCTTTTCGGTAAAGGTCTGTATCTTACCCCCGATTTCGGTTATGTCCCGGTAAATTACGGAGGCTGGGAGACAAAAGAGGTCGACTGGTACAGGCACCCCGCTTCACACAACATGGTGGTAATCGACGGAAGCTGCCATACCAACCTCCCCGGCGGCAAATTCTACAGATATCCCGAATACGGGAAAAACCTGATGCTTGTTTCATCATCATTTGTAAATGCCGTATATGACGATTCACGCCAATATGCCGGAGTGCCGCGATACGAAAGGATGTCAGCGCTTATAAACATATCCGAAGATACCGTCTATTGCGTGGACATATCGAGGACGCTGGGTGGCGGCGAGCATTCCCGTTTCTTCAGGACATCGTATTCCGATATATCCACGGAAGGGCTCGACCCGGCCACGGGCCGGTCCTACTATCCCGACAGGACGATAATGCGTAATTTCAAAACAGATGCCTCCCCGCTGCCCCGCTGGCATGTCGACTTCGCAATCGACGATGTTCACGGGACGGCGTCCACCGACGGGAAAGTCCACGTCAGATATTCCGGTCTGACACCGGGTTCCCGGGTCACATTGTGCGAATCCTGGGTGGATATAACCCGCATGCAGCGCATAACAGGGGAAGCCCCCGGTGACAAGGTGGTCTGGATACCCACGCTGATTGAAACACTGCCCGGCCCGAAAACCCAGTTCACCGGCATTATCGACATATATGACGACCAGCCTGCTGTAACCTCATGTGAAAAAATCGATATATGCGGAAAAGGTGAATTCATCGAAGCCCTTGAAGTTGAAACATCAAACGGGTTCAGGGATATCGTCATCCTTAATGACCCGGAGGTTCCCGGCAATATTTCAATTGACAGGCACGGCATTGAAACGGATGCCCTTTTCACCGTGGCTCGTCACAGGGGCCCGGAGTTGTTCAGGGTTGTGGTTTCCGGCGGGACATTTGTGAAAATCGGGAATGATTTTTACAAAAAGGGTGAAAAAAACGGGAAAGTGGAATTCATCTAGCTTCCGCCCACCCGTTTGAAATGTCATATGACATCAAGGGATCTTATTCTAGCATGCGTCGTTGATGTTTTTTATATTCTTCTTCAACCATCATATCTTTGACTTTCATAAGTCTTGTGATATTGCCTCTTTCGTTTTCATCGAGTTTCATGGTTATATATTTTATTGTTTCTTCAAGCTGCGGAATCATCACGTATTCCAATGCGTTGACCCTTCTTCTGGTTTTTTCAATCTCCCTGGCCAGCAGCTGGGCTGTTTTTTCCTTCTCCGCAAGATTCATCAGGACGGGGAAAGCTTCCGTAAGGCTGTAGACCGCGCCGTCGAGTTCACCGGAAGTGCTGTGCAGTCCGTAGGGATAGATGTTTGCGCCCTTCCCGCTGTCTTCGTCATATTCAAAAACAGGCACCCTGACACTCATTATGTTCTCTTCGGAGACGTCAAGGTCGACGGTTATCTTGGGCATCATCAGAGCTTCATCGAGGTTTTCGGACCGCATTACGGCCCTGGCGATGATAAAGCTGGAATGCACATCCATGACCATCGACTCCATCTTCTCCCTTAGTTTCACGTTTTCCTTCACGATGGATATGAACTTTTTCATCAGCTCGTCACGCTTGTCCTTCAAAAGCTTATGGCCGCGCCTTGCGGTCTTGAGTCGTTTCTTTAGCGTGTTCAGCTCCATCCATGGGGGATTGACGTTAAGCCTTGCCATTTTCCTCCGCCTTTTCCTTGTATTTATCGTAGTAATTTTCCAGGTTTTTGTCGCTCACCCTTTTCATTTCGCTTCTAGGCAGTATGGTCAAAAGATCCCATCCCTGGTCCAGTGTCTGTTCAATGGTCCTGTTTTCATGGAACCCCTGGTTTATATAAAGCCTTTCAAATTCGTCTGCGAATCTCGCATACAGCTTATCCGTCTCCGTCAGCGCGGCGTCACCAAGTATTATTGCCAGCTCCTTGGCCTCTTTCCCCCGCGAATAAGCCGCGAACAACTGGTTCATGCTGTCTTTATGGTCGCCACGGGTTTTCTTGTCGCCGATACCCTTTTCCTTGAGTCTTGAAAGCGAGGGCATGACATCTATAGGCGGGGTTATGTCCTTTTTGAACATCTCCCTGCTCAATATAATCTGGCCTTCGGTTATGTAACCTGTAAGGTCCGGTATGGGATGTGTCTTGTCGTCTTCGGGCATGGTGAGTATGGGGATCAGTGTTATGCTTCCGTCATTCTCAAGTTTCCTTCCGGCTCTTTCATACATGGTTGCAAGGTCGGTATACAGGTACCCCGGATACCCCCTTCTTCCTGGCACCTCTTTTCTTGCCGCGGAAATCTCCCTCAGCGCCTCCGCATAGTATGTTATGTCGGTCAGTATTACAAGGACATGCATATCCTTTTCAAATGCCAGGTATTCGGCTGCGGTGAGGGCCATTCTCGGGGTTGCGATCCTTTCTATCGGAGGGTCGTTTGCCAGATTTATGAACATTACGGCCCTGTCGATGGCTCCGGTGCGTTTGAAGTCCTGTATGAAGAAATCCGCTTCCTCGAATGTTATCCCCATGGCTGCAAAAACAACAGCGAATTTCGAATCGGAGCCGCGGACCTTGGCCTGCCTTGCTATTTGAGCGGCCAGTTCTGCGTGTGGAAGTCCCGACGCCGAGAATATGGGAAGTTTCTGCCCCCTTACCAATGTGTTCAATCCGTCTATCGAGGAAACACCCGTCTGTATGAATTCCGAAGGGTAGTTTCTAGCGGCGGGGTTCATCGGCTCACCGTTTATATCCATCCTTTTTTCGGCTATGATTTCAGGTCCGTCGTCAATAGGGTTGCCCATTCCGTCGAAAACCCTTCCCATCATGTCTTCCGAAAGGGAAAGCTCTATCCCCCTTCCGAGAAATCTGACCTTGCTGTTTGCCAGGTTTATGCCCGCGGCGCTTTCAAAAAGCTGCACGACGGCTTCGGTTCCGTCAATTTCAAGAACCCTGCATTTTCTGATTTCGCCGTTTGCCAGCTCAATTTCGCCGAGTTCGTCGTATTTAACATTTTCAACATCCCTGACCATCATGAGCGGGCCGGCAACTTCACTGATTGTCCTATATTCCTTAAGCACTGGCTCCACCTCCCGATACAAGTCCTTTGATTTGTTCTTCAAGATCCTTTTCCATTTGGTCGAATTCCTTGTCCATACCCTCTTCGAGTATGAACCGGGCCCTTCCTATTTTTTCTCTGACGGGAATGGCAAAGAGCTTGTCAATGTCCACTTCCCCGTTTATTATTTCATTTGACATGTAGTAGAACTTCATAATCAGCGAAAGCATCCTGTGCTGTTTCACATGTCCGCAGTAAGTGTCTATCTCATGCATTGCATCCTGGTATAGAAAATCCTCCTTGATAGACCTTGCAGCCTCCAGCACCAGCCTTTCGGACTTGGACAGGGCATCCATCCCCACAAGCCTTACAACCTCCTGTAGACTTGCCTCTTCCTGCAACAGTTTCATGGCATCCGTAATTATGTCAGGCATTTCCTTCGCTACGTTTTCCGCATACCATTCGGCCACCCTGTCGCTGTATAGGGAATAGCTGATCAGCCAGTTGATCGCCGGGAAGTGCCTGCTGTATGCGAGCTGTGAATCCAGCGCCCAAAAGACCTTTATGATTCTGAGGGTAGACTGTGTGACGGGTTCCGACAGGTCCCCGCCGGGGGGTGATACGGCCCCTATTGCCGAAATGCTCCCGAGCCTTCCTTTTTTACCCAATGACATGACTTTGCCGGCTCTTTCATAAAACTGGGCAAGTCTTGATCCCAGATATGCGGGATAGCCTTCCTCGCCCGGCATCTCCTCAAGCCTTGCCGACATCTCCCTTAAAGCCTCCGCCCATCGGGAGGTCGAATCAGCAAGTATGGCCACATCATAACCCATGTCGCGGTAATATTCGGCAATTGTTATGCCCGTGTATATTGATGCCTCGCGGGCGGCGACGGGCATGTCCGAGGTGTTTGCGATAAGCACCGTTCTTTTCATCAGCGGTTCACCGCTTCTCGGGTCTTTAAGCTCCGGGAATTCCATCAGGACATCGGTCATTTCGTTTCCACGCTCACCGCATCCTATATATACAACTATGTCTGCAGTCGACCATTTCGCAAGCTGATGCTGCACCACCGTCTTTCCGCTTCCGAAGGGTCCCGGTATGGCGGCCATCCCTCCTTTTGCTATGGGAAAGAAAGTGTCGATTATCCTTTGTCCGGTGACAAGAGGCTCAACAGGCGTGTATTTCGTCTTATACGGGCGCTGTCTCCTGACGGGCCAGTTCGAAAGCATGGTGATTTCTATTTCTTCACCTTCGTCTTCAAGGACGGCAACGGTTTCGTCCACGGTGAATGCGCCGGAAAAAATCTTTTTTATCCTGCCTTTGACGCCGGGCGGGATCATTATCTTGTGTTCCACAAGGACGGTTTCAGGGACGGTCCCTATAATATCGCCGCCCTCCACGTCATCCCCATCTTTGCAAACGGGTGTGAAATCCCATTTTTTATCCCTGTCGATACTGTTTACCTCTATACCCCTTTTTATATTGCTGCCGCTCATTTCGCGGATTTTCTCAAGGGGTCTTTGTATGCCGTCGAATATATTTCCGATTATGCCCGGCCCGAGTTCAACGCTCAGGGGCATGCCCGTGGATTCAACGGGTTCACCGGGTCCCAGTCCCGCCGTTTCTTCATATACCTGTATGGAGGCCCTGTCTTCGCGCATCTCTATTATTTCGCCCACAAGACGTTCGTCACTGACCCTCACAACGTCAAACATGTTGGCGTCTCTCATTCCCTTAGCCACCACAAGGGGGCCTGAAACCTTAATAATGGTCCCTTTGCTCACCAAATCACTTCCTTTTCTTAATCGTCGTTAAAAAGTATGTCCGCTCCAATAGCCTTTTCAGCGGCCTTCCTAATATTGTCCATCCCCAATCCCTTCGAACCTTTGTTCCCGGGTATCGGGATTATCGCCGGCAGTGTGATTTCAGAATACTTGTCCATCACATCCGACAGCTTATACATTATGTCCTCCGTTATGAATATCACCGCATAATCGCCGCCTGCCAGTCTTTCCAGCGTTTTCACGGGATCCTCGGTCCGGATATCGAAAACATCGATCCCGATAGCTCTGAAACCCAGTATGCTGTCCTTATCACCTATGGCCGCCGCTTTATACATACCCTGCCCTCAGTCTTTCACGGATTATGTCGGTGTTCATCCTGTTTATTTTCCCGACAAGTATTATCCTTGCATTTTTTATATCTGTTTCCCTTCCCATGAGATAGCCTATGAGCGGTTCTATCCCGAAAGGCTTATGCCTGGTTTTTTTCACAAAGTTCAACAGGTAGTTGTCGCAGGCCTTTTCAAAGTCGGTCAGTTTGCCATTTTCCGTCACATAGCCTATCAATTTCCTGTAATCCCTGTTCTCAAGCCTTTCCACGAAATTCTCCAGGTTGTTTCCGTAAGCCTGTGTATACTCCTCAACGGGTATTTCCCCACCCTTTAAAAGCACCCTGGACAAAAGATCCAGGTCCTCCATCTTGAGTTTGACCCTTATAAAGGCATTGATATTCGATATGTCAATAGTCATCCGTGCCAGTTCTATAAGAAAATCGCTCTTTGTTTCTTCTGCCATTCTTTTAAAAATGCTGTAATACGCCCCGTCTACAAGTATGTCGATCGCTTGCGGATTCTTCGTCCTTGCGAATACGTCGATGCTTTTCTCAATTGCCTGAGCAAATTCAACGGGCAGTTTTTTAAGCTCCCTTTCACGTATCATGACCCGTAGTGCGTTTTTTTCAAATATGCCGTTATCTTCCAGTGCCTCCCCGCCTCTGCCCTCCATCATTTCGTATTTGAGCAGAATCTTGATGTTATGGGCGTCATACCTATATGCGAACATGTCGAAAATACGGGGCTCGGGACTTATTTCCTTAAGATAGTCATATATCCCGGCAGCCGATTTTTTCAACACTTCCTCATAATCTTCGTATTCCGGATATCCCGCTTCATACAGGACCCTCACGGCGCCTGAAAAGGTGTCGGATCCCAGCATTCGCTCGATTCGATTCCTGTCCAGCATATTCAATTCTGCAACCCGTACCCTTGCTACGGCATACGCGTATCTTGTTTCCGGCAGCACTGTTCACTCCGTTCCAAATAAAATATCGACCACCTGCGGCTCAAGTTTCGCCTTTTCCAGCCTGATCACCGCTTCCAGGGTGAGATTCGTCTGTATGTCCCCGTTTCTGACTATGGCCCCCCCGACCGACCGGAGGCTGTCTTTGGAAATCCTTGCTTTCTTTCCGGGGGCTTCGGCCGCAAGTTTTTCAATCAACTTTTCGCCCACTTT
>CAZWVS010000015.1:0-19599 GCA_964636935.1 uncultured Clostridiaceae bacterium | reverse complement strand
GTAGGGGTAGTGTTCGCCCAGCTTCTCGACCAATCCGCCTATACTGGAATAGGTTTGCCCCTGGGTCTTGCCGTAGGGCTTGCCATCGGATCGGGAAAAGACACGAAGGCACGGGAAGAAAAACGGACCATATAATGGGGAAATGGTCGCAAACCCCTTGTTTTAGATGATATTCCTTTAAAAGCAACCGGCAGTTGACAAAGCTCAAAGATTAATTGGTGGCATTGCAACTGAAGGGGTTGTTAGCATGGGCAGTGAAAATAAAACAACGGGAGTGGAAAAAATGAGTTTAGCCGAAAAGATATTTCAATTGAGAAAACAAAAGGGGATGTCCCAGGAGCAGCTGGCAGACGAGTTGGGTATTTCAAGGCAATCCGTATCGAAGTGGGAATCGGGACAGTCGGCGCCCGAAGCCGACAAGATAGTCCGCATGAGCGGGATTTTCGATGTCACCACGGATTACCTGCTCAAAGATTCGGTTGAAGCGCCAGGGTCTGAGCCGAAACAGGAACAAAAATCAAATAAAGCGGACAAAATCAGGATAATTCTTTCAATCATAGCGGTCGTTTTTTCGCTGACCTGTATTTTCGTCATATTTATATTGTCGAAAATCTATCCGGCCCCCATAAACAGATACGACCCGGAAACCGGCATATGGATCGTGGGGATGAAGAATTTCCTGTTGCGTCACGACATAAGGGGCTTCTATAAATTCTGCTGGGTTCTTTTATCTGCAGGCGCATTGGGTTTGGCTTTCGGGGGCATACGCGGCATCCGGCGGCGGATCACCAAAAAATAGACTATTACAATAAAAAAAACAACCCTTTGCCTTGGGATTTTTCGATTTGAAAGGGAACTTATCTGGCTTCGTGTCCGTCATATGAACTGATGAGGAAAATAAAGGTTGAATTGAAAGTGTTTTTATTTATTTGTCAAAAGTAAAATGAATTAACAGAGGAGGATATATGAAACGCAGCATTATCATAGCGGTTTGCATTTGTTTGGCCGTATCTGCATTAACAGGATGCAAAACGGACAAAAGAACAGACAAGCACGTAATAACAATCGACGAAACACTCAATCGTGTATATGGGGAAATCATTGAAGAAGAAAGTGAAACAGGATACAAGCCTGGAAGCGTTCAAAAATTGCGAATGGACACCATAACTACAGGGGCTTTCACAGAGGAGGGCGCCGACGAGTACCTTGCCGTGGTTTTGACGGAGGATGAAATTCCACATGCCGCGGGACTGTATCACGCATATATGGCCGTGTTCAACGCGGTGTCCGGTGAAATCGAAAGCGAGCTCAAACATTTCCGGGCGGATGAGGGTGATTACAGTGTTTTCAGGGGTGCCGGCAAAACCTATGTGTTTTTCACGGGGGCCGTCGTATATCAGGGAGACGCTCAGAGAAGCGGCGGTTTGTATTCTGTTGAAGACGGGAAATGGACGATCGCCTGGCCTGAGGATGAGGATTTCTGGAATGACCACATGGTGGATATAAGAAGCACGGGATTAAGGGTCATGGAAAAAAGAATTGTTTCATCGGAAGGGGTAATCCCGGAAATAACCTGGGATTTTGCGTATTTCCTGGGATGGGTGGAGGACACCGATTCCTTTGTTGTGACGGAAAACGAATATTAGACCTTGTCTAAAAGAAGCAAACAAGTCATCATCCCATAATTGAATATGACGCAAAAAGCCATACTGTGATATGATAGGGGTTGCTGAATAATAAAAAAAATGTATTCAGCAGCAGTTGCAACCGTTCAGGGAAAAACAGCAAAAACGGTGATTTATCCGAATCATTGTATTGCGGCAGGCCTTACGGCGGCGGTGCATTAAAAAAGGGAGATGAAAATTTGTCATTTGAAAAACTTAACTTGATACAGCCTATACTAAAGGCTATAGAAAACCAGGGCTACGAAAAGCCCACACCAATACAGGAAGAAGCCATACCCATAATATTGGATGGGCGTGACCTGATAGGGTGCGCGCAGACGGGAACGGGCAAGACCGCCGCTTTTGCGATTCCTATTTTACAGAAACTTGCGACTGACGACAGACGGGATGAAAAAAAAGGGAAAATAAAAGCGTTGATACTTACCCCGACAAGGGAACTGGCGCTTCAGATTGATGAAAGCTTCACTAAATACGGGAAATATCTCGGATATCACAATAACGTGGTTTTCGGGGGTGTGTCTCAGGACGGACAGGTAGGCGCATTAAAATCAGGGGTGGACATACTTGTTGCAACACCCGGAAGGCTTTTGGATCTGACATGGCAGGGATACATTGACTTTGGCAACATAGACCTATTTGTGCTGGACGAAGCCGACCGTATGCTCGACATGGGTTTCGCACCCGATGTGAAAAACATAATACGGCTTCTTCCCGAAAAAAGGCAGAACCTGCTGTTTTCCGCAACAATGCCTCCGGAAATCGACGAATTCGCATCAGTGTTGTTGGAAAATCCGAAAAGGGTAGCGGTCGACCCTGTCTCCTCAACCGTCGATTCGGTCGAACAGCTTTTGTACAATGTGAGCCATAAAGATAAAACAAAGCTCCTGATACAGCTGCTAAAATCCAACGATGTGGAAACCGCGCTTGTTTTCACCAAAACAAAAAGGGGGGCGGACAGGACGGTGGCGGAGCTGAAAAAGGCAGGGGTCAGGGCCGATGTCATCCATGGCGATAAAACACAGGCAAGCCGTGAATACGCCCTCGACAAGTTCAAGCAGCGTAAAGTGAATGTGCTTGTTGCAACAGACGTGATGTCAAGGGGCATGGATATAAGCGCCCTTTCACATGTGATAAACTATGACGCCCCGGGTGCGCCGGAAGATTATGTCCATAGAATAGGAAGAACCGCAAGAGCCGGCAAAACAGGCGTGGCCATAACCTTTTGCGACCGGGATGAAATAAAACATATCGGACGCATCCAGGAACTTATAGAAAAAAAGATCAAAATAGTCGACCACAAATATTCAAACAGGAAGACGCAGCCTACACGCAAAGCCGCACCGCACAGGCCTTCAGGCGGTAATGTGAATCAAACGCAAAAAACGGGCAACACAAAAACGGGCAACACAAAAACGGGCAACACAAAAACGGGCAACACAAAAACGATACAGCAGAAAGTTGTAAAACCCGGACCGGCAAAGCCCGAAGCGAACCGGAAAACAGAAGAAAAACCCGCACAAAACAAAGTCCGGGCCGGTAAGCCTCCCGTCGTAAAAAA
The DNA here is from genome assembly GCA_964636935.1 of uncultured Clostridiaceae bacterium. Taxonomy (GTDB): domain Bacteria; phylum Bacillota; class Clostridia; order DUPQ01; family DUPQ01; genus JAFGQE01. The sequence continues at coordinate 16,356 of CAZWVS010000015.1, read as the reverse complement.
AGGCGATAAAGCCGGAGGATATGTCTCCTACAGGAGAAAAGCCGAAATGGCACGGGCCAAAAAAAAGAAAAAGGCAAATGCCAAAAAGAAAAGCCTGCTTGAAAAACTCAAAGACGGCATTACCGGTAATTGAGTTTGACAAGCAGAACAACAGGTTGTCAAGCGGGATCGAAATCAACTATGTTTTTAATGATTTTGCCTACAACCTTGATCATGTAAGGGGAGCATCCGTCAAGCATTCTGCTGATCTCCTTTGCGTTTGCATCATAATTGCAGATGCCATCGCCCTCTATAAGATATGAAAGGGGGCACCCCAGAGCATTGGATATCGAAGAAAGCATATCCAATGACGGGGACGCAGTACCGTTTTCTATCCTGCAGATATAGATGTTCGATGTGTTAGCCTTATCGGCCAGCTCTTCCTGGGTGAGTTTCTCTTGTAGCCTGATGTCCCTCAAGCGTTTACCGACCAATGTCCATTTTATTGCCATGTTTGACTCCTTTCTATAATAAATATAACAATACCACCGACTATTTTGAATATACCGGTGGTATAAGTTTTGCTAAAAATTTTAATTTTTGCCGTATTTAATAGGTTCCATAGGTTCCTTCAGTATTCAAGACCACATCCGACGACTTTTTTGTAAAAGTGGACTCATTGATTCTCCTCTCCAGCAATTGCTTGTAAAGATGCGCATCCATAGGCAGGTCAACCCGTCGCTTGGTCCAGGCGGATAAAAGCATTGCGTTTGATAGTGTCAGGCTTTTTATGCCTTCGGGTCCGGGGGCGATTAATGATTCGCCATGAAGCACGGCATTGGTGAAATTCCGGGTTATACCTTCGTGCTGGGGGTTGTCGCCTTCGACGGGAATATCCTCGACAGTGAATTCGGGCTGTCCGAAACCGCCGGTGAACTCCCTGTTGAATCTGCGTTCGGACATTTCCAGCCTGTGAAAAGTCAATTTGTCATTTTCAATGACCAGCTTGCCCATGTCGCCGCTTATTTCGAACCGGTTGGTTCCCGGGGCTTCGCCGGTGGTGGTTATGAAAACACCCGTTGCCCCGTTTTCATATTCGGCGAAGGCGGTCACGTCGTCTTCAACCTCTATGTCGTGATATTTGCCGAAATAACAGAAGGCGTCGATGCTTTTGGGCATGCCGCATATCCACTGCCACAGGTCAAGCTGGTGGGGATCCTGATTCAATAACACACCTCCGCCTTCACCCTCCCAGGTCGCCCTCCAGGTCCCCGCGTCGTAATAGCTTTGGGGCCGATACCAGTTTGTGATGATCCAGACGCTTCTTTTGAGTTCGCCCAGCTGTCCGGATGAAACCATTTCCTTTGCTTTCCTATAAATGGGATTTGTCCGCTGATTGAACATCATGGAGAAGGTTTTACCGCTCTTTTGAGCCGCCCTGTTCATTTCCTCCACCTGTTTCGTATAAACACCGGCGGGCTTTTCACAAAGCACATGCTTGCCTTTTTCAAAGGCTTTAACTGCGATGGGGGGATGGTCGTAGTGGGGTGTTGCTATAAGGACGGCGTCACAGCATTTGGAACCCAGCAGTGACTCGAGACTGTCGAACAACTTGACATCTTCAGGAAGTTTTTCCCCGGCGAGTTTCATTTTTTCGGGATCCTTGTCATAAACCGCCGTAAGCAGGCATCCTTCAATGTTGCCATTGGTGATGTATGCCGCGTGCTGTGAGCCCATGCTCCCGTAACCGATTATCGCCAACCTGAGATTTTTCATCATTTCCCTCCGATTCCGTATTTGATTGTGAGATTGTCATAACTTAGCGCGAGACTGTCGAATTCCGACATCTCGCATTCGTCCTGTTCTACTGCAATCCATTCGACATCGGTCTCAAGACATGCCATGATGATTTTCTCCCAGTTCAGGTTTCCCTCGCCGACAGGCGCGTATATCTGTTTTCGGCCCTTGACGGCCATATCCTTGAAATGGATATACCTCATTCTGCCGTCGAATCTGTAAATCCGGTCCACCGGGTCGGCGCCGCCCGCCTGAACCCAGTATGTATCGATTTCAAAATCGAAAGAAGCCGGGTCGGTCTCGTCGGCCAGGATGTCGATGATGAGCTTGTCATCAAGTTTTTGAAACTCGAAATCATGGTTGTGATATATCAGCCTTAAGCCTTCGTCATTAAGTTGAGAACCTATTTTAGAGTATTTTTTTGCAAAGTCGACGACCCCCCGGGCGTCTTTTCTGTATTGTTCTGGCATCATCCCGATCCCCACGAACTCACAACCCCAGAGCTTGTGCTCCCTTATGACTTCGTCAAGTTCATTTTCCAGCCTTGCGGGAGCCGTGTGCGTGGCCGACATGACAAGCCCCGTTTCATCCATGCATTTTTTCACAAAACCGCTGTCAAGGGGTCCGGCCCCCGAATACTGGAAACTTTCGTAACCTATCCCCTTTATTTTTTTCAGGGTATCCAGAAAATCTTCCGGGGTCTGAGTATGCTTTCGCACCGTATATAATTGTGCGGATATTTTCAAATCTTTCATTTTGTGCCTCCCATTCTTATTCACAGCGGCAACTGTCCCGTATATTATATTACAAAAACATCAAAACATTCATGTAAATGCCCGCATTTTGTTTTATTTGGGATATAATCGAGTAGGCGGAGGGTTTTCATAATGATTAAAAGAATCTTGATATTCGTGATTATTCTGTCACTGGCGGCATTCATATCTTCGTGCAGGGAAAAAGACAAAACAATAGGGGAAAAACCCGTGATAGGGGAACTCGAATATGTCGAAATGATAGATTCGCTTGACATTCACATAGTTTCAGGAAGGATTATCGAGGAGGAATATCTTGCAAAGGCGGCGGAGGAATTCAAAAAGCTTTTCGGGGTGGATATCAAAATAGACCTTGACCTGGCAATCGACATAAGCGGGGTGAAAACCTCCAGGCAGCTTTCGGTCACGGGGGCTTCGGGATTATATCTGTTTCCTTATGTAAATGCGGAAAGGATTCACGAGCTTTCACAACTCGGTGAAATACTTGCCTTTGACGAGCTTCTTGAGGATAACGAAGTATGGAACACGCTGCCCGAGGGGATGAAAAATCTCTATGTATCCGATGACGGCAAAGTATGGGCTATACCCAGAAGTTACAACAAAATTGTTGAAAGCAGGATATTCAGGGCGGATTACCTGAAGGAGCTGGAAATGGAGATGCCCGACAACCTTGACAGTCTGTATGAAGTCTCGCTGGCTCTGGCAGGCCATGTGCGCGCGGGTTCGGCTTCAACCGACACCATCGGGATGATGTATGTGAACGCATACAGCTTAAGGGACATATTTTATGCCAACGGCGTCCCTGTGAACAAAAGCAACGACAGCATCAACAACACAAGCATTTCATACAACCCCGAATACGGTTCTTTTGAAGACAGCATGCTCATGAAGGACATGGAAGTGACCCTGGATTACATATTGAAACTGAGGAACGACGGCATAACCAGGCAGATGCGGGGCAGCTCGTACCGGAGCGGCTTCGGCAGCACACTGCTTGAAAACGACAGGATTGCAAATGTCTACCAGCAGGTCCCCGATGAAGTTTTCACCGATGACAGGTTTAGCGTAAGTCCCGGGATCAACGGATTGAAAACATCCATGTTGATTCCGCTGACATGCGGTGTGACCGACGGGTTCTATGTGCTCGGATCGAATACGGAAAATGCAAAGGCTGTCGCCAATTATTTTGTTTCCCGTTTTTACGGTGACCTTGAAACCTATTTATTTGCAAGCAGGGGGATACCCGGTGAGCTTTATGAATACAGTTCGGAAACAGGTGAAGTGAGGGTGCTTAACTATGCTTTTTTCACGCCGGGGGCGGCTTCCATGATAGGCGACAATCCCGTCTTCCAATACGAGGACATAGATATAACATTCGATTACACCCTTGCAGGGGGGGCGGCGGCGCTATCACAGCTGAAACAAAGATCCCTCGCATTGAACGAATACATTTCAGAAGGTCTTTCAAAGGGGCTGATTTATGAGCTTCCGGTGGTAAAAGCGTATCCCGAAGTATTCAAAGCCGGTGAGAATGAAATCATAAACAGCGCGGCGGGAACGATATTCGACAACCAGTTCAACAGGCTGATGTCGGGACGCGTGGCGGCATCCGAAGCGATAGCCACATATAAAAAGGATATGAAAATAACCGGCATGCAGGATATAATAAACGAGTTGAACAGGAGAATCGGCGCGAAAACCATGTTTTCATACTGAAAGGAGAAAAAATGGCAACTGTCAAAATCACAAACGGAAAGGTGATAACACCATATAGGATTTTCGAAGGGGAGGTGTCGGTGAAGGACGGCCTCATAGGGGAGGTCGCCACGAAAATCGGCGAAGGGGATTTCGACAAAGTGATCGACGCCCGGGGAGGATATGTATCACCCGGGTTCATAGACATACATACCCACGGCGCGGGGGGATACGATTTCATGGATGAAGGCGTAAATGTGTTCGATGTGATTTCGAAAACCCATATGCAACACGGCACCACCATGATCTTCCCCACCTTGACATCCAGCAGATTCGAGGTGCTGAAAAAGGCCATTCAAAAATTCGAAGGGAGGGAAGGGATGTTCGAGGGCGCCAGGATGCCCGGACTTCATCTTGAGGGGCCCTACTTCGCCATGGAGCAAAGGGGGGCCCAGGACCCGAGATATGTGAGAAATCCCGATAAAAACGAATATATGGAGATACTCGGGATGTCAAAAAGGATCTCCAGATGGAGCCTGGCTCCAGAACTGCCCGGCGCCCTGGAGTTCGGAAGGGTTTTGACAAAACTGGGGATAGTGCCTTCCATAGGGCATTCCAACGCCACATACGCGCAGGTCCTGGAAGCATATGAAAACGGCTTCAATCTTGTGACGCACCTGTATTCGGGCTGCTCCATCATGAGACGCATAGACGCCTACAGGGTGGCCGGTGTCGTGGAAAGCGCATTTTTGATAGACGGGATGAACGTCGAGATAATAGCCGACGGACACCACCTCCCGGAAAGCCTTCTGAAACTCATATTGAGAAACAAGGACATATCCAGGATAGCCCTTGTCACAGACTCCATAAGGGCCGCGGGGGACGATTCCATGCATACGATAGTGGGGGACAAGGAGACGGGCATCAAAGCCATAGTTGAAGGCGGTGTGGCGAAACTGCCCGACAGAAGCGCTTTTGCCGGAAGCGTGGCGACAACGGACAGGCTTGTAAAAACCATGGTCCGCACGGCGGGGGTGAGACTGGTCGAAGCAATTGAAATGATGACGGCTACCCCTGCGAAGATAATGGGTGTTTACGAAAACGCCGGTTCCCTTACACCCGGAAAATATGCGGATGTAGTCATATTCGATGACGATTTCAACGTGGAAATGACAATGGTCGGAGGGGAAGTTGCTTTTAAAGAGGAGAATTGATTATATCGAAATTGACGGCGACAGGGTGGATTTGGTTTTTGAACCCGGCAGAAGAAAAACCATTTCACTTAAGGTGTCATCCCCCGATTTCTTAGTCTTGAAGCACCCCGTGGGAGTGAAAAAGGGCGTGCTCCTTGATTTGCTTGAAACAAAAAGGGACTGGCTGGAAAAACGCATAAAAACATTGAAAAAAGCTGAAAAAGACGGCTTTGGAGGAGGAATAAGCGAAGGAGGCAGAATTTTTTTCAAAGGGGAGATATTTGAGATCCGTTTCGAACAAGGGCCGATCCGGGTTTCGGGCGACAAGCTCCTGGTTCCGGCCGGAACCGAACAAGGGCAACTCGACCTTTGGTATAAAAGCAAAACCGTTGAAATGGTGGAGGACTTCCTGAAAAGACATGAAAACATCCCCGCCGACTTCACCATAAAGGTTAAAAGGCAGAAAAGGATATGGGGCAGCTGCAACTCCCAAAGAAGGATATATATAAACACAAGACTTTCCATGTGCAGCAGGGAGGTCTTCGAATATGTAATCTGGCACGAGCTGTGCCATCTTGACCATATGAACCATTCGCATAGGTTCTATGAGGAAATGGAAAGAGCATGTCCCGATTACAAAAAACATGGGAAATGGCTCAAGGAAAACGCGGTGAAGCTCAAGATATAGACATACTTCGGTATGGCGGATGAAAAGGCCGTTGGCATGGCTGACGAATGACAAAACCGGAGGATCCATGAAGACGAAAATGACAAAAAAAGATTACCTGATCATGATTGTTATGACACTGGCATATGCCGTTGTCGCCTTTATCAATCTCGGCTCGATGTCCGCTCCGGGTGAGGGATATGCGGGGGATGTCCCGGGCAGGACGGTCACGGTGCGATTTGAAGAAAAAACAGAAATTAAAAGAATCACATATTATATAGGGCTGGGGGACGACTGGCACTGTGTGGGAGCCCTCGACCTGGAGTATTTGGACGAAGACGGGAATTTCCAGGAGCTTGCCAGACTCGAAAACCCCTCGAACAGCGTTTTCAAATGGCTGCATGCGGATGTGGACGCCGTCACCGACACCGTCAGGCTGAAGGCGGACATATACTACAACGAAGAAAAAGATGTCAGCGGCATAAAAGGCGAGTTCATTGAAGTAGCTTTTTTCAACGCGAAAGACGAGATCGTCCCCATAGAGAAAATCGAAACAGCCAATGAAAATTCCAACCGGATGCAAAGCCTGTTCGACGAGCAGGATCTTGCCGTATATGAACCCTCCTTCATGAACAGCACATATTTCGACGAGGTGTATTTTCCCAGAACCGCATACGAGTACATAGTCGGTGGGGAGATTTACGAAAACACCCATCCGCCCCTGGGCAAGGTCATCATAATGCTGTCCATAAAAATCTTCGGCATGAATGCCTTTGCGTGGAGGTTCATGGGGACTTTGTTCGGTGTCCTGATGATACCTGTGATGTATCTGTTGGGCAGGCGGATGTTCAAAAACACATTCGCCGCCTTCCTGTGTGCGTTTTTGATGATGTTCGACTTCATGCATTTTGTGCAGACCAGGATAGGGACGGTGGACGGTTTCCTGGTTTTCTTCATCCTAATGGCCTTTTTCTGGATGTATGATTATTTTATGAAAAAATCCTATGACCTCAGATTCATCCCGTCGCTTGCGCCCCTGTTCTTGTGCGGCATCTTCTTCGGTCTTGGCATAGCCGTCAAATGGATAGGCCTTTTTGCGGGAGCCGGCCTGGCATTTTTGTTCTTCGCGTCGCGCATCCTTGAATACATGGACTATAGAAAAGGCCTCACATGTGTAAAATGGTTCAAACTGAAGTACATATGGGGGACCATGGGCATGTGCGTGGTTTTTTTCATAGCCATTCCCGCGGTCATTTATTTCCTTTCATACATGCCGGTTTTCAAAGTGCTCGGGACGGAGGACCTGGTCGGTGAAGTCATCGCAAGTCAAAAGCACATGTTCAGCTATCACAGCGGGGTGGACAGCACCCATCCCTACTCGTCCTTGTGGTGGCAGTGGCCTTTCATGGTCCGGCCCGTCTATTACTACCTGTCGCCTGCGCTGGAGCCCGGGCAATGGGCGAGCATTGCTTCTTTAGGCAACCCCGCGGTGTGGTGGGGCGGTCTGGCTGCCATGTTCGCCTCGGCCTGGATCGGGTTCAAGAAAAAAGATAAAAGGGTTGTGTTCATTTGGGTCGGATATTTGTCCATATTGCTGCCGTGGGCGTTCTCGCCCAGAAAAATAACATTCCTATACCATTATTTCGCCTGTGTGCCTTTTTTGATTTTGGCGACAGTCTATTTTGTTGACAATTTGCTTTCTAAAAAGCCGGGGGCCCGCAAATGGGTTTATATGTATATGGGGCTGACGGTGTTGCTTTTTGCGGCCTTCTACCCTGCGCTTTCGGGAATGAAAGTGCCGGACTGGTATACACAGAGTCTCAGATGGCTGCCATCCTGGTTTTTCTAGAGCCGGATTTCAAGCCGGATCAGAAAGTGGTGAGCTCATCGAACAGCTTGATTGCGAAATGGTCCGTCATGGATGAGATGAAATCCACAATCGCCGTTATGTAGTCGCTTTCGCTTTCAAGCCTGTAAAGCACCATGTTTAAAAACCGGGGGTCCCTTTCGCCCTTTCCGCCCAGGTCGGAATGTTTTTCCAGTTTGGCTGTGAATGTTTTGCAAAGCTCCGGATATGTTGCAAGGTAGTTCTCGCGGATGTGGTCAATGGTGTCTACGCCCCTATACATTTTGTGAAGGACCTGGAACAGCGAGTCCAGTATGAGTTGGGCGTAATCGTGGAATATGACCAGCCTTTCGTTGTTATAGATATATTTGTAATTGAAGTCTTTTATCTCCCTTAGAAACTTAAGATGATTATCGGAATATTGCATTCCGCCTTCAGGAGTGCTGTTCTCGCACAGGTTTGTCACAAGGTGGTATATCAGGGAGGTGTTGTTCGTCTTTTTAATGTCTATGTCCGCATAGTCCTTGAGCATCTCTTCGAGCAGGCGTTCGTGGACGCCGTCCAGTATTTTAAGTCTCAGGGCGTCTTCTATGTCCCTGCCGACATAGGCTATGTTGTCCGCGATTTTGACCACGCAGCCTTCCCAGGTGTAGGGGGAGTGCTGGTTGGGTCTTTCGATTTCCTCGAGACACAGCAGTTCCTCCCTGGGAAACAGTGTTTCGTCCTCCACCTCGCCGCAGTGGCTTATTATGCCGTCCCTCACCGCGTAGGTGAGGTTCAGGTTCTGTTCATAGCCCTTGGAGTTCTGCAGGGTTTCGTAGCAGTCGACAAACCGTAGGCTGTTCTTTTCATGGATGAAACCCTTATGCAGGTATTCTTCGGTCAATATGCTAATGAATTTCTCGCCGGCATGGCCGAAGGGTGCGTGGCCCAGGTCGTGACCCGTGGCTATGGCAAGAGCGAGTTCCTCGTTGAGCCCCAGATGCTTGCATATGGCTACGGATATGGAGGATACGTAATTCACATGCTCCATCCTGGTGCAGATGTGGTCGTTCTGGGTTGCAAAGAAAACCTGCGTCTTGTGCTTAAGGCGGCTGTACGCCCTCGAATGAAGCACTCTTGTGTAATCCCTTTCAAAAGGGGTCCTGACATCATCCTTTTTTTCAGACAGGTGTCCGCGCCGCTTGATTCCTTCTTCATATTTGTTGTTTCCGGGAAAGGCGGCGAAATCTTTAAATGATCCGTTCATAAACACACCCCGCATAGTTTATTTGATATAATGATTATATTACTTCGGAACACATAATACAAAAAAAGGAAGCGGATATATGAGTAACAACGGATTTTTTGCATTCATACACAGGATGAAATACATAACCAGGTGGGGGCTGATGAGGAACACCAGCTATGAAAACCTCAAGGAGCACAGCTTCGATGTCGCCGTGATTGCACACGGACTTGCGGTGATCGGTAACAGCTATTACGGCAAGCGTTACAATTCGGACAGGATAGCCATCAGCGCGCTGTATCACGATGCGAACGAGGCCATAACCGGCGACATGCCCACTCCTGTTAAATACGGGAACCCCGGCATAATGAAGGCATACAAGGAGCTCGAGGCACAGGCCCGGGACAGGATACTCTGCATGCTTCCCGACGAGCTTTCAAAAGTTTACAAAGGCTATATGTATATAGGGGACAAAGATGAAAAAGCACTGGTGAAGGCGGCGGATAAGATTTCCGCATATATAAAATGCCTAGAAGAGGAAAGGGCGGGCAATGACGATTTCAGCACTGCGAAAAAATCGCTGGAAAAAGCCATCAAGGGGTTCGACATGCCCGAGGTCAAGCATTTCATGAAGGAATTCCTGCCTGTTTACGGGATGAACGTGGACGAGTGTTGAAAATAAAAAGTGGGATGACTCCGTAGCTATATGGCGAAAAACAGCGAAAATAGCCGAAAATACAAGCATATAAAATGCATATCGCCTTAATCGAAAATTTAGCTTGACATGTGCGCCGGCGTGTATTAGAATAATCAATGCTGAACAAAAAGCATTGAATTATTTTATATATGGAAAGGAGCTTTCGGCAATGAAAACGGCAATGGCCAATAAAGAGACAATTGAAAGAAAATGGTATGTAGTTGACGCTGAAGGACAAACCCTTGGAAGATTCGCCAGTGAACTGGCAAAAATCCTAAGGGGAAAACACAAACCCACATACACTCCCAACGTGGATTGCGGGGATTATGTAATTGTTCTTAACTGCGATAAAATCAAGGTCACCGGCAGGAAGGAATCCCAGAAGATGTACAGGCATCACACGGGATGGGTCGGGAATTTGAAGGAAGTCAAATATAGCGACATGATGAAAAAGCATCCCGAAAGGATAATCATCCACGCTGTTAAAGGAATGCTTCCCAAAAACAGCCTTGGAAGACAGATGATTAAGAAATTGAAAGTCTACACAGGTTCAGAGCACAATCACGAAGCTCAAAAACCCGAAGTGCTTGAAATAGATGCAAGGTGAGGGGAGGAATAGATAATGGCTAACAGCGTACAGTATTACGGAACGGGAAGAAGGAAAAAATCAGTGGCAAGGGTCAGGCTTGTTCCCGGCAACGGACGGATTATCATAAACGACAGGGAAATCGACGAGTATTTCGGCCTCGAAACACTCAAGGTCATAGTCAGACAGCCTTTGGCGCTGACAAAGACCGAAGGCAAATTCGACGTTCTTGTAAACGTCAAAGGCGGAGGCTTCACAGGCCAGGCCGGAGCGATAAGGCACGGTATATCGAGGGCGCTTCTCGAAGCGGATCCCGAAATGCGTCCCGAGCTCAAAAAAGCGGGTTACCTCACAAGGGACCCGAGAATGTAGGAAAGAAAAAAATACGGCCTCAAAAAGGCGAGAAAAGCACCTCAGTTCTCAAAGAGATAAAAACAAAAACAGCTCACACCAAAGAGGGATGCCGCCAAGGTCTCCCTCTTTTTTTAAGATTAACCCCCGGGGGTTAATCTTAAAAAGTGGTTAGGAATGTTAATATGAGGATGGGGGTTCAGCGGTGAAAAGGGGTAGGTTATGGAGAAAATGACGGAGTTTTTTGAAAAGCGCGCCGACGGGTATGACGAGCACATGCTCACAAATGTCGAAGGGTGCAGGGAGGCTTATGCGAAAATGGCAAAGCTTGTGCCCCGCGATTGTGCGAACCTGCTGGACCTGGGGTGCGGCACGGGGCTGGAACTGGACGCAATCTTCAAAGCCATGCCCAAAATCCATGTGACGGGGATAGACCTTACGCAGGCAATGCTGGACAAACTGAAACAAAAGCATGCGGACAAATCAATGGAACTGATCTGCGCGAGTTACTTCGACGTGGACCTGGGCGTTGAAAGATACGACTGCGCCATATCCTTCCAGACCATGCACCATTTTTCCCGTGAGGCGAAAAAGGCGCTGTATGAGAAAGTCCATGCCTCCCTAAAGCAAGGCCGCCCGTACATCGAGTGCGACTACATGGTGGAAAAGCAGGAGGAAGAGGATTTCCGCAAAGAGGAAAACATAAGGATACGCAACGAAAAAGGGATTCCCGAAGGGGAGTTTTACCATTACGACATCCCCTTTACGATAGAAAACCAGATTGCAGTCCTAAAAGAGGCCGGTTTTGCAAAAGTTGAAAAAGTGTTCCGGATCAACAACAGCACGATATTAGTCGCAAACAAATAGTCGGGTTTTAGAATCGCAAGAAGCCCATGGAACCCGACCGGGGCACAGACGGTTTTTGATTTTTTGAATATGGTGGTAAAATGTATATGATATTTTCATGGAGGATTTTTTATGTTACTGGTTAAGAACGGCAAAGTTTATACGATGAAGCAAGAAAACGGATTTATGGGTTATGTCATTGCTGAAAACGGTAAAATCGGCAAAGTGGGCCCGATGGAGGAGCTGACGCCCGAAATGGAGAAAAAATGCGACAAGGTGATAGACGCCGATGGCGGCTATATAACACCCGGTTTCGTCGATCCGCACTGCCACGTCGGAATGTGGGAGAACGGCATAGGGTTCGAGGGAGCGGACGGAAATGAAATGACCGATCCCGTCACCCCGCACATGCGCGCCATCGACGGCATTTACTATAAGGACCGTTCCTTCGACGACGCAATGAGGGCTGGAGTCACCACGGTTGTCACAGGTCCCGGGAGCGCCAACGTCATAGGCGGCCAGTTCGCGGCGTTGAAAACCTGCGGGAACAGCATCGACGAAATGCTTTTAAAAGAACCCGTTGCGATGAAAATGGCCTTCGGCGAAAACCCCAAGAGGGTCTACAACGGACAGAAAAAAACACCTTCGACAAGGATGGCCACAGCCGCGGTGCTAAGACAGGCGCTCATGGAGGCAAAGGCGTACAAGGAAAGGCCTGAAAGCGACAAGGACAAAGTCGACTTCAAAAAGGAAGCCCTTGCACAGGTTTTCGACGGCCTTCTTGTAAAGATCCACGCCCACAGGGAGGACGACATCCTGACTGCAATCCGCATAGCAAAGGAATTCGGATTGAAATTCACAATCGAGCACGGGACCGAGGGATATATCATAAAGGATATTCTTAAAAGGGAAAACGTACCTGTCATAGCCGGTCCGCTGCTTTCATTTCGGTCAAAATACGAGCTTACGAACAGCACCGACAAAAACCCGGGTATTTTGCAAAAGGCAGGTGTCAAAACGGCAATCATGACGGACCATCATGTTGTACCCATACAGTTCCTTCCAATGTGCGCGGGAGTTGCCGTCAAAGAAGGCATGGACGAACTGGAAGCCTTGAAGGCGATTTCCATATATGCGGCGGAAGTGACCGGCATAGACGACCGTGTCGGAAGCCTCGAGGAAGGCAAAGACGCCGACATAGCGGTTTTCGACGGCAATCCTCTGGAAATAATGACAAACGTCAAGGCGACGGTGATAAACGGAAAAGCGGTGTATGAGAACTAAAAAAATAGCAATATGCACAAAAACCCCGGAAGAGACCGTCAAAGCCGGCATAAGGCTGGCCCGGGCATGTTCCGGGGTGATCTGTCTCGAAGGGGAGCTGGGAGCCGGCAAGACCGTCTTCGCATCGGGGGTCGCGCGGGGGATCGGGGTTGACGAATACATCACAAGCCCCACCTTCAACATCATCAACGTATACGAAAAAGACGGGCGTGTGTTCAATCACATGGATGCATACAGGATAACCGACCCGGCGATGCTGGAGGATATCGGATTTTACGAAATGGCCGCCGACGGGTATGTGACCGTGATTGAATGGGCGGACATGATATCCGGGGAAATACAAAATTGCAGCGCTTATGTGAAAATCATATATGGCGCCACACCCGATAAAAGGATTATAACAATAGAGGGAAGCGGGGAATTGATAAATTCCTATGCCGGGGGGATGAAATGATAATTCTGGGCGCCGACACATCATGCAACCGCGCATCCTGCGCACTGTGGATCGACGGGGAAATATTTGAAAGCACATCCGGTGAAGACAAGCGGAAGCATTCGGAGACCTTCATGCCCATGGTCGCCGACCTTATGGAACAAAACAATGTAAAACCTGCGGACCTGGACCTGCTCGCCGTGACATCCGGACCCGGATCCTTCACCGGGCTCCGAATAGGCATGGCTTCCGTAAAAGGCATGGCCTACACCCTGGGTATAGAGATAGCTTCGGCGACATCCCTCGACATACTGGCGAACGGTGTAAAGGAAGAGGGCGGCACCATATGCCCGGTAATAGATGCAAGGAACAGACAGGTGTATACGGCCCTGTATGAAAAAGGGCGAAGCGGTGTCGAACGGATATCGGAGTACATGGGCATCAAAGTCGAAGACCTTGCCGACAGGCTTTTGCAAAATAAAAAGCCGATACACCTGTGCGGTGACGCCGCCATGCAATATTACGGATACTTTAAACAAGAAAAGAACATTGACTGTTTGAAACCTGATGACGAAGGGAAATACCCGTCGGCCGCGGTGCTTGTTAAAATGGCCGCCGGGCAAAACCAGGGCATAAGCATCACGGGACCGGAAAAGGTCGTCCCGTTTTATCTAAGAAAGTCTCAGGCGGAAAGGCTCCATGGGAAAAAGTGAATTGCCTGTCCGGTTTGAATACGCAAAAGCCGGACACATAAAACAGATATTCGATATCGAGAAGGATACTTTCTCCCTGCCATGGTCTTTTGAAAGCATAAAAAAAGACGTTTTGGAAAACAAGCTTTCAATATATATTGTGGGGCTTCTCGGTGAAGAAGTCGTTTCATACGCCGGCTTCTGGCAGATACTGGAGGAAGCCCACATAATGAACATAGCCGTCAAAGAGCAGTACAGAAAGCGGGGAATCGGAAGCGCCATGCTTTGCGAACTGGTCGATGTCGCACAAAAAAAAGATGTGTCCAGGATAAGCCTGGAAGTCAGGGAAAACAACAATGCCGCGATCCGGATGTATGAAAACGCCGGTTTCAGGGCTGAAGGAACAAGAAAGGGATATTATACGGACACGGGCGAAAACGCGCTCATTATGGTTAAAAACCTGTAAAAAAGTTGTTGTATAATTACACCATGCTAAAAGAATATAAAAACAAGGAATTCAATATGGAAGAGGAGCTGAAAAACCTCCCCACACGACCCGGGGTCTATCTGATGAAGGACAAATCCGGGAACGTCATATATGTGGGAAAAGCCGTCAACCTTAAAAACAGGGTGAAATCATACTTTCAAAAGGGATCAAAATCACCCAGGATAGAGAAGATGGTTTCAAAGGTCGTAAACTTCGAGTACATCGCTGCAAACGACGAGCGGGAGGCTTTCATCATGGAATGCGACCTGATAAAAAGCCACAGGCCCCGCTACAACATCATGATGAAGGACGACAAGGCATATCCATACATCAAGATAACCATGGCCGACGAATACCCCCGCATAGAGGTCACAAGGAGATATAAGAACGACGGATCAAGATATTTCGGGCCTTTCCCGGAGAGGGTGTCCGCAAAAAAAGCGGTGTCGATACTCCAGTCGGCCTTCCCGGTAAGGACATGCAAAAAGACAAAAATGGGAAAGGATGCGAGACCGTGCCTCAACTATCAGATAAAAAGATGCCTGGGCCCGTGTGCCGGGCTTTGCACGCTTGAGGAATACAAAAAGCAGGTTGAGGCCCTTATAAAATTCCTTGAAGGCAAAACACCGGGGATGCTCGAGGAAATGAAAAACAACATGGAAGAGGCCAGCAGGGCAAGGCGGTATGAGAAGGCCGCCGTATACCGGGACAGGATCAACACCCTGAGGAAGGCTTCCGACATGTATATGGTCGATCCCGGCATGAAAAGGAGCGATGTGGCCGCATGCGCCTGTGAAGACGGGCTTGCCGCAATATTCGTGTTCAATATAAAAGAGGGTGCGGTTTCAGGCAGCAGGCAATTCGAGTTCGACGGCGTAGCCGGCAAAGACGGGAACGAAACAATGATTGAATTCATACGCCAATACTACGGGAACCAGGGATCCATTCCAAAGGAGATACTCGTCCAAAATGAAATTGGGGAGACACAGTGGCTTGCCGAATGGCTTGAAAAAATCGCAGGGTTCAAAGTGAAGATCAAAACCCCGAAAAGGGGCGACAAGAAAAAGCTGGCCGACACGGCATACGACAATGCTAAAATGGCATTGGAGGCTTTTAAGCAAAAAAGGAATGCGGACAAGGGGAACCTTGTCAAACTGGCCGGCCTTTTGGAGCTGGAGGTTTTACCCGAGCGCATAGAGGCATATGACATATCGAACCTTGCAGGCAAAGACACCGTCGGTTCCATGGTGGTTTTTTCAGGCGGGAGGCCTGCAAGCGGCATGTACCGCAAATTCTCCATTAAAGGGGAGGCCGCCGGAGACGACCTGCTGGCCATGACCGAGATGATTGAAAGAAGGCTTGCAAAAGCCGGAAACGACGAATTCGGGGAGATGCCCGACCTTGTAATGATCGACGGGGGCGTGAATCAGGTGAACGCCGTAAAAGCCGAAATTGAAGCCGCAGGGTTTTCAGTCCCGGTATGCGGCATGGTGAAAGACGACAAGCACACCACCAGGGGACTGATATACGAAGGGGTTGAACACGACCTTAAAAAAGTGCCATCCCTGTTCAGATTCGTAAGCTCCGTGCAGAACGAAGCACATAGGTTTGCAATAGAATACAATAGGAAGAAAAGACAAAACAGATATTTTGATTCGGAGCTTGACAAGATACCGGGTGTGGGGGCGAAAAGAAAAGACGCACTCATGAAGCATTTTGGATCAATCAGGGAAATAAAGGCGGTCGGCCGTGAGCAGCTGGCGTCGGTGAAGGGCATAAGCAAAACCACGGCGGACGGCATA
>CAZWVS010000014.1:0-20206 GCA_964636935.1 uncultured Clostridiaceae bacterium | reverse complement strand
GGACTCCGCAAAAGCGGGAGAGCAGATCCGTCTTTATGTAGAGGTTGCATATTTAAGGAGAGGCCTGGTAAATATTTTCGGAAGAAGGGAAAAGAGATACGAAATGACTTATGACAGAACCGCTGTCGCAAGGAGGGTTTTAAACAGGTGATATTGGATAAAAGGGGTTTTGGCATAGCACAGACGGTGATAATGTGCGGATTTATTGTTTTTCTGGTAATTCCGCTGTTTCTGGCCGTTTCGGAAAAAGTTTACATCAAGTATTCCGTGCATCGGGTTAACGAGCTCGCCGACACCGCGGTGATGTCTTCGGTCATGGGGATCAACGCCAATGAGCTGTCGGAGGGCGTACTGGAGTTTGAAAATTCACAAAGCCTGGAAGACAGGATATCGTCAACACTTGACTCGAACGAACCCGGGAATGTCGAAATAGCGATACAGGAGGTCACGGTGTTGGAAGGTGGCCGGTCCTGCGCCTGCGGAGGATATTCCGATTACGATTATGTGCACCTGCTGATGAAGGTTTCAATGGAAAGGTACAACAAGGAGGAGTTGGAGTTCTATATCCACAGGGATATCGAATTCATGCAGAACTGGAGAAGATGATGAGAAAAAGCGCATACATTATAACCGCGGTATTGATAGCCGTCGCACTGACGCTGGTTCAATCGTTCATAGCCGGAGCCGCCGCAAGGAAAAACGAAACGGAAATGGTTGTGGCTTCAAGCGAAATAAGAAAGGGCGCCGTAATTTCAAAAGACGACGTAGGGATATCCCGGATATTCCTGGGCGAAGGCGAAAGGAATCCGGTGAAAACCGATTATGATTCCGTAATCGGCTCTGTTGCGGCGAATGACATACCCGAAGGGGGAATTATAACCGGAAGGGACATGTTGAGCGGCGAGGGCGAAGATACGTCAATGAGAAGGCTTTCCCTGGAAATAACCGGAGAAAATTTCAACGCCAACAACATCACCGAGGGCGATTATGTGGACATTTACATGATACCGGACATGGAGGAGCTGGACGAGGCTGCGATAATATGGCTCGGCGACAGGCTAAGTTCAAGCGATATCGCGTATATGCCGATGAAGGAACCGGGCTTGATGATTGAAAACATACGGGTCGAGCACATAGACTCCGGAACCGGCGGGACCGCGAAGTACGTAAGCATAAAAGTGAAAAAACCCATGGACGAAGTGATATCCTGCTTAAAGCGGTCGGGGGAATATGAGTTCATAAAACGTTGAAGAATCCGTGAAAACACGGAAAACCCCCTGCGTCTGAGCTGCCTGGAAATATGATAGAATACTCTCAGTGATTCATTTTCAGGTTATTAAGGAAGCCTTAATTAAAAAAGGGATGGTCGAAATGCTTGGCGAAAACGAACAGATAGACGACCTTCAGCTAAAGGGTCTTCGCATAATACAAGATAAAGGCAAATTCAGATTCGGGACAGATGCCGTCCTCCTGTCGACATATGCAAAAATAAAACCGGGGGCGGTGTGCATCGACCTCGGGACGGGAACGGGGATATTGCCGATTTTGCTGTCGGCAAAAACCCGGGCCGCGCATATAACGGGGCTGGAAATACAACCCGGGCAATACGATATAGCCCTGCGCAACGTGAAAATGAATAATCTCGATGACAAGGTGACCATGGTGTCCGGCGACATAAGGCAGGTGAAAAAAATATTCACCGCCGGGGAATTCGACAATGCGGTGTCAAATCCGCCGTATATGAAGAAAGGCTCGGGAATAGAGAACAGCGATATGGAAATAGCCGCGGCAAGGCATGAGATATTGTGCGACATAGACGATGTGGCGGCCGCAGCGGCCTATCTGTTAAAGGACAAAGGGATGTTGAGCATGGTTCACCGCCCCAACAGGCTGGCGGACATAATATATGCGTTAAGAAAAAACCGAATGGAACCGAAAACCATGAGGCTGGTTTTCCCGTATGCGGGCAGCCCGCCGAACCTGGTGCTTATAAATGCGCAGAAGAATTCGGGGTGCTTCCTGAAAGTGGAAAAACCTCTTATAATAAGGAATGACGACGGTTCATATACAGATGAAATATATGAAATCTACGGAATGGACGGTATTTAGATATGCTGTATCTGGTAGCGACCCCCATAGGAAATCTGGATGACATATCGAAAAGAGCCATCGACACCCTTTTGGAATGCGATTTCATAGCCTGCGAGGACACGAGAAGAACGGCGAAGCTTCTGAATGCATACGGCATAAAGAAAAAAATGATCCCCTATCATAAACATAACGAGAGGGAAGCGGGTCAAAAACTGCTTGAAGCCGCACGGGAAGGCAAGACGATCTGCCTTGTCACCGATGCCGGGTGTCCCGGTATTTCAGACCCCGGAGAGGTGCTTGTACGTCTTTTTCATGAAAACAATATCCCGGTAAGCGTGATACCGGGACCCAATGCGGCGATATCGGCCCTGATGATATCGGGCATGGACGCGGAACGATTTGTTTTTGAGGGCTTCCTGCCTTCGACATCGGGGAAAAGAAAAAGCAGGTTGGAAGAAATAAAACAGGAAAAGAGGAGCCTTGTTTTCTATGAAGCCCCGCACAGGATTGGAAAGGCCCTTGCCGACATGGCTGCTATTTTCGGGAAAGACAGGAAAGCGGCGGCTGTAAAGGAAATAACAAAGATCCATGAAACGGTTTTAAGGGGAAGCCTTGGAGAGCTTGCCGGGATTTTTTCAGGGGAGGCTACCAAGGGGGAGTTCGTGCTGGTTGTCGAAGGATGTCCGGAAGAAATGGAACCCGTTCCCGATATGCCCGTTAAAGAAAAATATGAAGAGCTGCTTGAAAAAACAGGCGACAGGAAAAAAGCCCTGCTTGGCGTCGCAAGGCTCTATAACATATCCCGCAGGGAGGCATATTCAAAAATAAATATCGAAGACTGACTACAACTTCTTTATGCAGTCTTTGCATACGGCTTTCTGCCGGTACTCCACAATATCTTCCGAAGAGCCGCAGAAAACGCATGTGGGTTGGAATTTCCTTATCACTATGCTGTCATCGGACATCTGCATTTCAACCGAGTCCCTGTCCTTTATCCCAAGGGACCTCCTCAATTCTATCGGGACGACAATCCTGCCTAATTCGTCAACTTTTCTAACAATACCGGTGGTTTTCACAATAATTCCCCCTGAATAAAAACAAATTTTGACATACAGATAATATCACTCCAAAGCCTACGCAGTCAACAAAAGAGGAGGTGGGAATAAATCAGCGGTGAAATAAGACAAAAAAAGGACTTTCAACCTATAAAAAGAGGGTTTCGGGCAGATGTATGTATAATTCGGCGGTCCGGGGTGGAGAATGCGGGGATTTCATACTATAATGATGACAATGTTATTTGATTGACGGGGGAGAAACATGATAAGCATAAAGAATGTCACCAAGACTTATGGGAACGGGATAAAAGCCGTCGACGATATTACGATAGATATCGATGACGGTGAAATCTTCGGATTTCTGGGACCTAACGGCGCAGGAAAGACCACGACCATAAAAATGATAACCGGCATACTGCCTGCCGACAGCGGTCGGATCCTTGTCGACGGACACAGCATATCCGAAGAACCGCTGAAGGCGAAAATGTCAATCGGATATGTTTCCGACGACCCCAACATTTTCGAAAGGCTAAAGGGTTTGGAGTACCTCAACTTCATGGCGGACATATACAGGGTCCCCGCTTCGGGACGAAAGGATAGGATTCTGGAGCTTGCCCGTGAATTCGACATGACAAACGCCTTGAGCGACAAAATACAAAGCTACTCACATGGAATGAAACAAAAAATAATCGTAATGGGTGTGCTATTGCATGATCCGACTGTCTGGATCCTTGATGAGCCGTTGTCCGGATTGGACCCTAAATCCTCATTCAAATTGAAGAGCATAATGAGGGGCCATGCGGACAAGGGCAACACGGTGATGTTTTCAACCCATGTGCTTGAAGTCGCGGAAAAGGTTTGCGACAGGATCGCCGTTATCAATAAAGGGAAAATACTTTTCGTCGGAACCCTTGAGGAAATGAAGAAGAGCAGGGCGCGGGACGACAGTCTCGAGGAAATGTTTTTGGAGATGACACAGGATGAGTAACATATTGTCAATTGTAAAAGTAGGCCTGATATCGTCTTTCAGGGGCCAGGCGGGCATGGGCGGCAAAAAGATAAAAAAATCCTTATTGATGATGTTGCTTCTTGTCGCCTTTGTCCCTTTGATGTTTTCTTTTGTGCAGATAACAAGGGTCCTTTACAATGCTTTTGAAAGCATCGGACAAGGCGATATCGTGTTGGTTCTTTCCCTGTTGATGGCGTCGGTGATGGTTTTCCTGTTCGGTATATTTTTCACCATAGGGTCGTACTACATGGCAAAGGACGTGTCCTCATATCTTTCCATGCCGTTGAAACCATGGGAGATAACCGCCGCAAGATTTATAATGGTGCTCGTATATGAATATTTGGTGATGCTGTTTTTCCTTCTTCCTGTTTTTATAGGTTTCGGGATAGCCGCAGCCAAAGGGGTTTTGTTCTATCTGATGGGAGCCGTGGTTTTCCTCGTGCTTCCCATACTTCCGTTGTCGGCGGCGTCGATAATAATAATCGCAATAATGAGCTTTGCAAAAAAAGCTTTGAACAAGGACCGCTTTTCAATGGTATCCGGATTATTGGCCCTGGCCATAGGCCTTGGGTTCAATTTCGGGTTTCAGCGAATAGCCATGAATGCGGAAAACCCTGAAAACATGAACGACCTTATAAACAGCGGCCAGTTTTCCCTCGCCGGGACGATGGGGAAATACTTCCCGGGTCTGAACAACGCATCCAGGGCCCTTTCGCAGATCGACTGGCTTAACCTCCTGATATTCATCGCCATAGGGGCAATCGCTTTCGCAGCTTTTTTAGTTGTTGCCCGATACCTTTATTTCAAAGGGGTCATCGGCATCAGCCAACAGGTTTCAAGAAAGAAGTTCAATATTGAAAAGGCGGGCGGTTTCGAAGCGAGGCATCCCATCGGTTCATATCTTGCCAAGGAGCTGAAGATAATATTCCGGACACCCATATACTTTATGAACCTGGTTCTGATAGACATATTGCTGCCTTTTTTGATGGTGGTGCCGGTTCTGTTTTCAATAGGCTCGTCTGAAATCACTCAAATGATGGATTCGCTCAGGCAGCTTGCTGTAGACGGAATCGTGGTGACCGGGGCATTTGTCGTCTTCGCCTTCATAAGCGCAATGAACGGCATAACGGCAACGGCCATATCCAGGGAAGGGAGCCAGCTTTATATCATGAAACACATACCCGTTTCATATAAAGACCAGATGAACGCCAAGCTTCTTTCGGGAATGGCGGTGTCCGGAACGGGAATGGCCCTGCTTGTGACAGTCATTGCCATAGTGTTAAATACCGGGATATCAACCGCGGTGCTCATGTTCTTTGCCGGGTTGAATGCCGTCGCATTAACCAGGATAACCGGACTGCTTATTGATTCGGCCAACCCCAAATTGAAATGGGATGACGAGCAAAAAGCCGTCAAACAAAATATGAACCTCCTTTACAATATGCTGATCGGCATGATCGCGGGAGCCGTCGGAGTGTTGTTCATCATATATGCGGGAACGTCCCTTGCGTTGAATGCGGCTGTGTTCATAGGCGGAATGGCGATACTGAACTATGCCCTGTACATGTTGCTGGCCAAACGCTTTCCCGCCATGCTGGAAAGAATCGAGTAAAGAGTTCGAACAGTAATGCGGGTAAAATAAAAATACAAGTGCACAGGCGGCTTTTGCCGCCTTCGCTTTTTTATTTTCTTGACAGTAATGGGCTTTGAATATAAAATAATCGATAGTATGTAATATTAAAAATACCGATTTATATAGCATATGAACATTGAAAATTTAATAGGAGGTGTCGCAATGTCAATTATACTAATAATAGTAATTGGCGCTGCTTTGCTGATAATGGCCGCAGTAGCTGCATTCCTGATTGGTTTGACTGTCGAAAGAAACAGACAGGCGAAACAAATCGGTGATGCAAAAACACAGGTTGAAAAACTGATGGCCGAAGGAGAGAAAAAGGCCGAAGCGAGAAAACGCGAAATACTGATACAGGCTAAGGAAGAACTTCACAAAAGCAAAGTGGAACTGGAAAAAGATATGAAGGAAAGGCGCAATGACATATTGCGCATGGAGAAAAGGATACTCCAGAAGGAAGAGAACCTGGAAAGGAAAATTGATTCCCTGGAGCAAAAGGAAGAAGTATTAGATAAAAGAATTAAAAAAACCGAGGAAAAGGAAAACGAGGCGACAGAACTGGTAAGACAGCAGCTTGAGAAATTAGAGACAATAGCGGGGCTTACCGTGGACGAGGCGAAAAACTATATGCTGAGCCTTCTCGAAGACGAGATGAAGCATGAGAAAGTCGTAGTCCTGAAAGAATATGAAAACAGAATAAAGGAAGAGTCGGAACAACTTTCACAATCTATAATAGCGACGGCGATACAAAGGTGTGCAGCAGACTATGTGGCTGAAAACACGGTTTCCGTAGTGTCCCTTCCCAATGACGAGATGAAGGGCAGGATAATCGGCAGGGAGGGCAGGAACATAAGGGCCCTTGAAACCGAAACAGGTATAGATGTGATAATAGACGACACTCCCGAGGCGGTGGTGATATCCGGATTTGATCCCATAAGAAGAGAGATAGCGAGGATCGCACTGGAAAAACTGATCGCCGACGGAAGGATACATCCTGCGCGCATAGAGGAAATGGTTGAAAAGGCCAGGCAGGAAATTGAAAACACAATAAAGAAAACCGGGGACCAGGCTGCATTCGATGCAGGGGTGTTCGGACTGCATCCGGAACTTATCAAGCTGATAGGAAGGCTCAAGTACCGGACAAGCTACGGGCAGAACATACTTAAGCATTCGCTCGAAGTCGCTTCGCTCGCAGCCCTTATGGCAAGCGAGCTGGGCATGGACGAAAAAGTGGCCAAGAGGGCCGGGCTTTTACATGACATAGGGAAAGCCGTGGACTTCGAAATGGAAGGTTCGCATGTTTCCATAGGCGGGGACATAGCCAGAAAGTACAAAGAGAGCGAAGTAATAGTAAATGCCATTATGGCGCATCACGGGGATATTGAACCGGATAATGTGATATCCGTGCTGATACAGGCGGCGGATGCCATATCGGCGGCAAGACCCGGAGCCAGGAGGGAAACCCTCGAGGCTTATGTCAGAAGGATTGAAAAACTCGAGGAGATAGCCGAATCCTTTGAAGGAATCGAAAAATCATATGCCGTACAAGCCGGCAGGGAAATAAGAATAATGGTCAAGCCCGATGAACTGTCCGATGACGACATAGTGCTTAAATGCAGGGAGATAGTCCAGAAGATTGAAAATGAACTCGACTACCCCGGTCAGATAAAGGTCAATGTAATCAGGGAGACGAGGGTGACCGAATACGCAAAATAAAGAAAAACGCGGCCGGGCCGCGTTTTCTTTTTTAATACGGAGGAAAAGATGAACATTGTTTTCATAGGCGATGTATGTTATAAATCAGGAAGAAAAATTTTGACGGAACGTCTTCCCGGCATCATAAGGGAAAATTCAGGGGATTTTTGCATTGTCAACGGAGAGAACGCAGCCGGAGGCAAAGGCATAAATGCCGTAACGGCAGGGGAGTTGATTGAAGCCGGGGCGGATGTGATAACCACGGGTAATCACATATGGGCGAAAAAGGAGGTCTTCTTTTTTATCGATAGTGAAGAACGCGTTTTACGGCCTCTTAATTATTACGAAACAAATCCCGGAAGGGGATTTGTTCTTATTGAAAAAAAAGGAATGAAAATTGCCGTGGTTAACCTAAGCGGCAGAGTGTTCATGGATCCCTGCAACTGCCCTTTTGAAGCCATGGAGGGGAAACTGCCGGAATTGAAAAAGCAAACCCCGGTTGTGATAGTCGACTTCCATGGGGAGGCCACCAGTGAAAAGACGGCATTCGCATGGAATTTCGACGGCAGGGTGAGTGCTGTGCTGGGCACGCACACACATGTGCAGACCGCGGACGAGAGGATACTGCCAAGGGGGACCGGTTTCATCACCGATGTCGGCATGACCGGACCCTATGAAGGCATAATCGGGGCCGACAGGGAAAAAGTGATATCAAAATTCACAACCGGGCTTCCGGAATACTTCAGTATGCAAAAAGGTCCCGTTCAGATAAACGGCGTTGTGATGGAAATCGACCCCGAAACGGGAAAATGCACCGAAATAAGGAGATTGTATGAAGTTCATTAATGAACCTTTCCGGCCGAAATCACTCCTCTGGTTTCTCATAACGGCCGCGGGTCTGGTTCTTGACAGATGGAGCAAATATCATATAACCGTTACAATGGAAATGGGTGAAAGCACGGAAGTCATAAAAAACTTCTTTCATATCACCAGGCATAAAAACACCGGCGCGGCCTGGGGCATGCTGGGGGACATGACTTTGCTTTTGGGGATTGTCAGCGTAGTTGTTTCCATCGGTCTTGTTTTCATGTTTTTTAAATACAGCCAATGGCAGATCAGGCTTTCACTTTCAATGATAATAAGCGGAGCTCTCGGAAACGCCGTGGGGAGGATATTCAACGGCGGAGTCACCGATTTTTTGAATTTCTATATATTCGGTTACGATTTCCCCATATTCAACGTGGCGGATATGATGGTTACCGTAGGCACGGGCATACTGGTGGTATACATTTTATTTTTCTTCAAGGAAAAGGACGGAAAAACAGAGGTGAAAGATGTCGCCGGGAAAAATTGAATCAAACGGCATAAGGGAGATATACTGTGACGGGGAAGGCGGCAGGATCGACGCCTATCTTGCGGACTGCATGGAGGACGTGTCCCGTTCATATTTAAAGAAGTTGATAAAGGACGGGAGGGTCGAAGCCAACGGGGAGAAAGTGAAGGCAAGCAGCATGGTAAAAGAAGGCGATGTAATAACCGTCGAGATGCCCAAGGTAAAAAAACATGAGGCCTCCCCGCAGGACATCCCCGTAGATATACTTTACGAAGACGACGATATAATAGTGGTCGACAAAGAACGGGGAATGGTCGTTCATCCGGCTCCGGGCAATTATGACAACACCCTTGTGAACGCGCTGCTATACCACTGCAAGGGCAGGCTGTCTTCAATCAACGGGGTCGAAAGACCGGGGATAGTCCACAGGATAGACAAGGACACATCCGGGATACTGGTCGTGGCAAAGACCGATGCCGCCCACAGGGAGCTTGTGCGCATGTTCGCCCGCCATGAGCCGGACAGGGAATACATAGCGGCGGTAAAAGGCGTAGTGAGCGAAAACGGGGCAAGAATAGAGGCGCCGGTGGGAAGGCATCCCGTGGACAGAAAAAAAATGGCGGTGAACACCAAAAACGGCAAATACGCAGTGACGCATTTCACGGTTTTGGAAAGATTCAAAAGCGCAACCCTTATAAAAGCGGTTCTTGAGACCGGGAGGACCCATCAGATAAGGGTGCACATGTCATATATCGGACACCCTCTCATCGGCGACGAGGTCTACGGTAAAAAAGCGGACAGATATTCAATAAGGGGCCAGGCACTGCATGCAAAAAGCCTGGGGTTCAATCATCCGGTCACCGGGGAAAAAATGAAATTTTCCAGCGAGCCCCCCGATGATTTTAAAAAGCTGATTGAGGAGCTTGGCAATGAGCGGTGAATACTTTTCGCGAAGCGAACCTCTTC
The DNA here is from genome assembly GCA_964636935.1 of uncultured Clostridiaceae bacterium. Lineage (GTDB taxonomy): Bacteria > Bacillota > Clostridia > DUPQ01 > DUPQ01 > JAFGQE01. Next base: position 10,424 of record CAZWVS010000014.1, on the reverse strand, counting down.
TAGGGAAAAAAGGCCTTGAAAAAGTGAAACAAAGCAGGATCTGCCTTTTCGGCGCCGGAGGTGTGGGTTCCTATTGCTTCGAAGCGCTTGTGCGAAGCGGCATAGGCCATATGACACTTGTCGACGGTGCAAGGGTAGACGCCACAAACATCAACAGGCAGATTCCCGCATCAAGCTCGACAATCGGCAGATACAAGGTGGACGTGGAAGCTGAAAGGGCGCAGGACATAAACCCCGAAATCGAAATGGAAACCCACGGTTTATTTGTTACCGCCCTAAACATAGGGGGTTTCGTGCCGGCTGAAACGGATTTCCTGATTGACGCCGTCGACGATGTACAGGCCAAGCTTGCCATTGCAGAGTACGCACATGAAAAAAATATCCCGATAATAAGCTGCATGGGTGCGGGCAACAGGCTTTTCCCCGAAAGATTGAGGATAACCGATATCTTTTCAACCAGTGAAGACCCCCTTGCCAGGATAATGAGAAGGGAACTGCGAAAAAGGGGGATAGAAATCCTGACTGTGGTGTGGTCCGATGAAAAGCCTTTGATAAAAGGCGGGGACATGCCCGTTGACAAGACCGGGAAAAAAGTACCGGCCAGCGTGTCTTTCGTCCCGTCCGCCGCAGGCTTGCTCATGGCTTCCCATGTGATTAACACCCTGGCGGGGATCAAATAGTTTTATGGTATAATCAAACCTGTACGGCCTTCCCGTATAAATGCGGATTGAACGCCAGGGAAAGCCCCGGAGGATGTTATGAACGGCAAAATAAAAAATGAACACATAGACAATCTATTCAAAGCCGTGCTCGAGCTTAAGGACCTGGGTGAATGCTATATGTTTTTCGAGGACATATGCACCGTCGGAGAATTGAATGCCATGGCACAGAGGCTTGAAGTAGCAAAAATGCTGCAGCACGGAGCGAAATATTCAGTCATATCGGAAAAAACCGGGGCGAGCGCCGCAACAATAAGCAGGGTCAACAGATGTCTGAACTACGGTGCGGACGGATACGGGATGATTTTAAAAAGACTGGACACAAAAAATGGAGAAGATATAAAGTGATAAAGATATTCGAAAAAATAATGGGATCATACAGCGACAGGGAGCTAAAAAGGATTGTTCCCCTTGTGGATCAGATAGAGGGCCTTGAGGGGAAAATGAAATCTCTAAACGACCGGGAACTGAAAGCCTGCACGGAAGAATACAAAAAAAGGTTTTCCGCCGGCGAAAGCTTTGACGACATACTTCCCGAAGCCTTTGCAACTGTGAGGGAGGCGGCATACAGGGTTCTCGGCCTCAGGGCCTTCAGAACACAGCTTATAGGCGGGATTGTCCTGCACCAGGGCAGGATAGCGGAGATGAAAACCGGTGAAGGGAAAACCCTCGCCGCGGCATTCCCGCTATATCTTAACGCGCTGGGCGGAAAAGGCGCGCACCTTGTAACCGTAAACGACTACCTGGCCTCGTATCAAGGCGAGATGATGGGCAAGGTTTACAATTTTCTCGGTCTTGAAACCGGGGTGATAGTCCATGACACAAACAATGACGAACGCCGGAAGGCCTATGAATGCGACATAACTTATGGCACCAACAATGAATTCGGATTCGACTACCTCAGGGACAACATGGTCATATACAAAGAGCGAATGGTTCAAAGGGGAAACAACTATTCCATAATAGACGAAGTCGACAGCATACTGATAGACGAAGCCAGAACACCGCTTATAATATCCGGCGCCGGGGACAAATCCACGGACATGTACGAGAAAGCAAACGCATTCGCCCGGACTCTGAGCAAAAAGGTTTTTGCCGAGACCGACGACAAAAAAGAGGAAGAGGATTATGACGTCGACTACATAGTCGATGAAAAGGCAAAGAGCGCCACCCTTACGGAAAAGGGGCTGGAAAAAGCGGAAAGATACTTCAACGTCACCGGGATAGCGGATCCTGAAAACATGACTTTGATGCATCATGTAAACCAGGCATTGAAAGCCCACGGCACAATGAAAAGGGAAAAGGATTATGTCGTAAAAGACAACGAAGTCATAATAATAGACGAATTCACCGGTAGGATGATGTACGGGAGAAGATATTCCAACGGACTGCACCAGGCGATAGAGGCGAAGGAAGGCGTAAAAGTCGAAAGGGAGAGCAAAACCCTGGCAACCATAACCTTTCAGAACTATTTCAGGATGTACGACAAGCTTTCGGGAATGACCGGAACGGCACTGACCGAAGAGGAGGAGTTCAGGGAGATTTACGGCCTGGATGTCATAGAGATACCGACAAACAAGCCGATGATAAGGGTTGACGAAGCCGACAGCGTCTACAAAACGCAAAAGGGCAAATTCGACGCCGTTTTAAAAGAAGTCGAAGAGGCGCATGAAAAGAATCAGCCCGTACTCATAGGCACGATATCCATTGAAACCTCGGAATTCCTAAGCACGCTGTTAAGGCGCAGGGGTATAAAACACGAAGTGCTGAACGCCAAATATCATGAGCGCGAAGCTGAAATAGTGGCCCAGGCGGGACAGGTGGGCGCGGTGACCATCGCAACAAACATGGCGGGAAGGGGAACCGACATAATGCTCGGCGGAAACCCGGAATTCATGGCCCTTCATAAAATGCGCAAAGACGGCATCGACGAACATGTGCTGATACAGGCTACGGGGTTCAACGAAACCGACGATGAACAGGTGCTGGCGGCCAGAAAGCGTTTCAGGGAGATTGAAAGCAAATATAAGGAAGAGCTCATAAAAGACAAGCAGACGGTCATAGAAGCGGGCGGACTATATATCATAGGGACGGAACGTCACGAATCCAGAAGGATCGACAATCAGCTCAGAGGCCGAAGCGGAAGACAGGGGGATCCGGGAAGGTCGAAATTCTTCATATCCCTGGAAGACGACCTTATGAGGTTGTTCGGCCAGGACAGGCTGACGGGCATTGTAAACGCCCTCGGACTGCCGGAGGATGTGCCGATAGAACATAAAATGCTATCCAACGCCATAGAAGGCGCGCAAAAAAGGGTGGAAGGCAAGAACTTCAATATCAGAAAACATGTCCTGCAGTATGACGATGTCATGAATAAGCAGCGGGAAGTGATATACGAGCAGCGCAAGAAAGTCTTGAACGGTGAAAATCTGAAGGATGTATACCTTAACATGATAAAAAACATCATAGATTCAACCGTGAGCGCATATTGCTATGAAGAGCACAATTCGAAAAAATGGGATTGGTTCAGCATACTGGCTTTCTTCAATTCGACTTTCCCCTCGGAGGAACATATTGAATTCGCAGAAGAAGACAGGGCCGGGCTCACCCCCGAACAGCTGTCGGATATCGTTTATGAGAAAATTTTAGACAGATATGAAGCCAAGGAGGGGGAACTTGGCGAAAAGACGATGAGAGAGGCGGAGAGGGTCATTCTGCTGCGTGTCGTCGACGATAAATGGATGGACCATATAGACGCCATGGACCAGCTGAGACAGGGCATAGGGCTCAGGGCCTACGGACAGAGGGATCCCGTTGTCGAGTATAAATTCGAAGGTTATGAAATGTTCGAGGAAATGAATGCGAATATCAGGGAAACCGCAGTGAAACTCGTGCTCGGAGCCAAAACGGCAAAACCTGAAAATCTAAGACCCAGACAACGTGAAATGAAACTAAACGCCTCACATGAATCGAAAAGCTCCTTGAGGAGCAAACCAAGTGTGAAAGTGGGACGAAACGATCCATGCCCCTGCGGAAGCGGGAAAAAATACAAGAAATGCTGCGGTGCCTGAAATGACATATGAAGAAGCGATTGAATTTATAAACTCGGCGGCGGTTTTCGGAAGCAAACTCGGACTGGCCAACATAACCGCGTTGCTGGAACTTCTGGGGAACCCCCAGGAGGGGATGAAGATAGTGCACGTGGCGGGGACAAACGGTAAAGGTTCCGTGTGTGCGTATACCGCCCGGATTTTAATGGAAGCCGGTTATAGAACCGGATTATTCACGTCCCCCTATCTCGAAAAATTCACAGAGAGGATACAGGTCGACTTTAAAAACATACCTGATGAACTGCTCGTCGAATATGTAATGAAAATCAAGGACATTATCAAAGTGATGACCGAAAGGGGAATGAACCACCCCACGTTTTTCGAGCTGAACACGGCAATAGCGTTCATGTATTTCAAGAATTCAAAATGTGACGCGGTCGTTCTTGAAACGGGACTCGGAGGCAGGTTTGATTCAACAAACGTCATACGCGACCCCCTGGTGTCCGTCATAACGACAATAAGTTTCGATCACATGAAAATCCTCGGGGACACAATAGAGAAGATCGCTTTTGAAAAAGCCGGGATAATAAAAGAAGGAAGGCCGGTGGTGGTTTACGGCAACAACCCCCCCGGAGCAGTCGATGTCATTAATAAAAAGGCGGAAGAAATGAATTCGCCTGTATATTTTGCAAACTTCGAATTGATCAAAAACATAGAAGTTACAAAAACGGGTTACATATTCGATTATGACAATGCGAAGGGTCTCGAGATAAACATGCTGGGCAGGCATCAGATAAAGAACGCATGCCTTGCCTATGAAACGGCGAAAATATTGTCGCTAAACGGCCTGAGCATAAGCCCTGACAATATAAAAGGCGGACTTGAAAACACAAAATGGCCGGGCCGGATTGAAATAATAAGCGAAAAACCCCTGATAATCTGCGACGCGACCCATAATCCGGAAGGGGCGACTGTCTTAAAAGAAGCCCTTGAAGAAAGGTTTCCCGACAAGAGAACGGTTTTTGTCATGGGAGTAATGAAGGACAAGGAATATGAAAAAATGGCACAAGTCATTCTAAAAGGCGCATACGGGGCCGTTGCCGCCAGGCCGGACTGGCACCGGGCCCTTGACGAAAAAGTATTGCTTCAAACAATTAAAAGATACTGTAAAAATTCCTTTTCTGATGATACAATTAAAGCTGCAATAGACAGGGCGATCCGAATGGCCGGTGAAGACGGTCTGGTATGCACGACAGGCTCCCTGTATTATGTTGCGGATGTAAAAAGATATGTGAGGGAACTTCCCGGTGGAGCTGAACGACATTCTAAAAGATCTTAAAAAAGTTGATTTGGACAAAATCAAGGAATCGGATGTTCGCATATTCCAAAGCGAGAAACTCGCCGTGGAATACTATAATGACGCGGTCGACAACATAATCGAAGGCAATACGGATATAGCCGCAATAAAATTGAAAAAGGTCCTTTCCCTGTCTCCCGATTTCGATGAGGCGTCGATTCTTTTAAAAAAAATTGACGCGTATGAAAACGAACGCAACCTTGGTGAAAAGGTTTATGACAATATAAGGGGCGGAGAAAAAAACCGCACAGTCGGAACGGGAAAGAAAAACCTCCCGGAGAGGCTGAATGTAAATCCCAAATTCCTCATAAAACTTATAATGGTTCTTCTGGCTATAGGGATCACCGTGGTCATAGCCGTTATTTTATTCAGATTGCTGGACAGGCCCGCCGAAGAGGAGGAATTCGACCCCACCGTATATTATTCCCAGCATGAAGTAGATGCGTTAAACACCAGAATCGATGAGCTGGAAGACAGCCTTGCCCAAAGCGAAACCGAGACGCAGGAGGCTTTGAGTGATTCGACAGCGGACAAATCCAGAATAGAGCAGCTTGAATCCGAAACAAAAAGCCTTGCCGTCAGGCTTGATTTGTATATGGCCGCGGTTTATTTAAACCAGGAAAAGTATACCCAAAGCGCCGATTTGATAAAGAACCTCGATGAAAACGATTTCAAGGGAAATGAAAAAGAGCTTTTCAACGAGGTTTATGTCCGGGCCACGACAGGGGCCGCCGACAGCGTGTATACGGTGGGATTGAATCTATATAACCAGCAGGATTATGAAGGCGCAATAGAAAACATGGAAAAAGTCGTTTTCTACAACCCGGATTTTTCAGATATCGGGAGATGCTATTTCATAATGGCAAGATCCCATTTCGAACTCGGGAGGGCTGCGAAGGCGATAGAGCTTTACGAGCATATAGCATTGAATTATCCGTCGTTTGAAAACGTGACAGGCCTGCTTTATTACACGGCAAGGGCATATCAGGTGAACGGTGATCTGGAAAAGGCGAGCGAACTGTATAACGAATTAATTGACAACCATCCGGATTCCACGCTTATCGGATATGCAAAAGACAGGCTCAGGGAGATAGCGCAGCAGTAGAATCGGAATATGATTATGCAATCGATGCATAAAAATGTAAAAAGTCAATTTTGAAAACACGCGGGATAAGAATATAGGCAGCGGTAGATATATCATTTAAATATAAATTCGGGGAGGTATTATTTTGAAGAAATATAATCCGTATGACAATTTTCTTGAAACGGTTGAAGCCGCAGCAGGTATTCTCAAACTTCCCAAGAACGATTATGAAGCCATCAAGTTTCCCGAAAGGGAGCTGAAGGTTTCAATCCCTGTTGAAATGGATGACATGAGCGTCCGCGTTTTTGAAGGATACCGGGTGCAGCATTCAAGCACCAGGGGTCCGTGCAAAGGCGGAATAAGGTACCATCCCGATGTTGATATCGATGAAGTTAAAGCCCTCGCCGCCTGGATGACTTTCAAATGCGCGGTTGTAAACATCCCGTACGGAGGAGGAAAAGGGGCGGTGGCGGTAGACCCGGCAACCGTTTCCAGAGCCGAACTAAGACGCCTTACCAGAAGATATACGGCAATGATCCTTCCTTTGATAGGCCCTGAAAAAGACATACCCGCACCCGACATAAACACGAATGCCGAAATAATGGGGTGGATAATGGACACCTACAGCATGTTCAAAGGCTATACGGTAAGCGGTGTCGTTACAGGAAAACCCGTCGGCATAGGCGGATCCGTCGGAAGAAGCACTGCAACAGGCCGGGGGGTCATGCTCGTAACCAAGGAGATCCTGCACAGGCTGGGGACACCGGTTTATGACACCACCGTAGCCATACAGGGCGCCGGGAACGTTGGAGGCACGGCGGCCCGCCTGCTTCACAACGAGGGGATGAAAATAATAGCACTGAGCGACATATCCGGCGGGGTCTACAACAAGGACGGGCTGGACATACCCCGCATAATGGATTTTGTAGACGGAGGAGGCCTGCTGAGGGATTATGAGAACGGCGGATTTGAAAACATATCAAATGAAGAGCTTTTGACCTGCGAGGTCGATGTGCTGATACCCGCAGCCATGGAAAACCAGATAGATTCCAAAATAGCTGAAAAACTCAAGGCTAAAGTGATTGTCGAAGGCGCCAACGGCCCCACGACGGTGGAAGCGGACAGCATTCTAAACTCAAAGGGTGCGGTTGTAGTGCCGGACATATTGGCTAACGCCGGCGGGGTTGTAGTTTCGTATTTCGAGTGGGTTCAGAACATACAGGCGCTCACATGGGATTTCGACGAAGTCAACAGAACCCTGGAAAAGATAATGATCAGGGCGTTCAACGAAGTGTGGGACAAGATGAACACATACGGGACCACCATGAGGATGGGCGCATATATCGCAGCATTGGAAAGGCTCGCGGACGCAAAAAGAATACGGGGGATTTTCCCATAGGAATCAAAAAAGGGGCTGCCCCGGGCGGGTGGTCTTTTTTTTTACAAAAATAATGTTCAAAGGCACAAATTCTGATATCATTTAATTTACCGGAGGGAACATGGCGACATCAAAAGATATATTTGCAGACATAGCGGGAAACAATACGGGAGGCAGGAAGGAAGAACTTTCCGAAGTCCGACCAAAGAAAAAACCTGACAGGTTTTTCGAAAAAACGGATACGGGTTTCGACAGGCTTCAAAATCCTGATTATGAAGAAAAAAAGAAAGAGTTTCAAAAAGGGCTTTTGGAACTCAGAGGGAAATACGAAAAGTTCACGGATATAAAATACAAATCCGAAAAAGGCCGCAGAAAAAGGACATATGTCGGGGAATTCGATTTCAGATTTAAAAAAGACAGCGAAACAAGAAAAGTCAAAATACCCCACTATACCGGCCCCGTCGGAAGATGGACGGCATTTTACAATGCGAAAGTAAAGCTGGATAAACCCCGGAAGGGGGATAGGGTCTTCATGGTTTTCAAAGGCGTCGACTATCATGCCGATGTTTATATCAACGGGAATCATGCAGGTTGCCATGAGGGTTTCTTCTCACCCTTTGAATTCGATGTCACCGACCTGGTCGGAGAGGACAACGAGCTGGTTGTAAAAGTGAAAAACGACATACCCACCATAGGAAACGGCGACATGCAGGTAAACGGTGACAAGCTGTATGCCGCAACGGGGATAGGGTGGGACGGCCCGCAGGACGGCTGGCACCACTGCCCTGCAGGAGGAGGCATATTCGACAAGGTTTATTTTGAAACCCGTCCCGGGATATTTGTAAAAGATATTTTCGCGATGCCCGACATAGACGAAAACCGCGCACATATAACCGCAGAGGTTTTCTGCCATTGTGAAGAAAACAGGGAAATTGAAATAACCGCTGCAATCCATCCGTACAATTTCGACGGTGAAGCCGTCACGGAAATAAATGCGAAGGTATCAGCCGGATACGGCATGAATTATTATTATTTCGATATGGACATGGGTGATTTCAAGCTGTGGGAACCCGAATCGCCCCATATGTACATTTGCGCAGTTAAAACAAATGAAGACTGCCTGGAAAAACCCTTCGGGATGCGTAAATTCCACATGGATGGGGAATCACACCCCAAAGGAAGCCTTTATCTGAACAACAAACCCGTTCTTTTAAGGGGCGCCACCGAGATGGGGCATCTGCAGCTTTGTGTTATGAGGGAGGATTACGGGCAGCTGATGGACGACATCCTCATTGCAAAATACTGCAATATGAATTTCTACCGATTGACGCAAAGGCCGGTGCAGGAGGAAATCTATCACTACTGCGACATGCTGGGGATGATGAACCAGACCGACCTCCCCCTGTTCGGATATATGAGGAAAAATAAATTTTACGAAGGCGTAAAACAGGCCGGGGAGATGGAACGGCATGTCAGGAACCACCCCTCGTCGATCATGGTCACATATATAAACGAACCCTTCGCTCCCGATAAGTACAAGCTTAAGCACAGGCATCTTTCAAGAAGGGAGCTTGAATTGTTCTTCGACGCATGCGACGCATCCGTCCTGCTGGAAAACCCTTCAAGGGTCATAAAAAGGGTGGAGGGGGATTACGACCCCCCTACGGACAAAGGGCTTTCGGATTTCCATTGCTACAACATGTGGTACACGAACCACGCAATCCCGCTGGGTAAGCTTTATGCCGGGTACCTGCCCGCTATTAAAAAGGGATGGAAGACAGGCTGCGGGGAATACGGGACGGAAGGGCTTGACAACTACGAAGTGATGAGGAAGTACTATCCTGAGGAATGGCTCCCCGATGACGACGATGATTACTGGATTCCGGACAAAATCGTAAAATCCCAGACGAACACGATGCATGGCGACTGGTACGGGGAGCAGGACAACATACAAGATTGGATAATCATGAGCCAGAAGCATCAGGAGTTTGCAACATCACTGATGACCCTGGCGCTTAGAAGACGTTGTGACATGGTCGTATCCACCGCCATACATCTTTTGATAGACGCATGGCCTTCAGGCTGGATGAAAACGCTTTTGGATGTGGACAGGGTTCCAAAGAGGGCGTATTTCGCTTTCAAGGAAAGCCTGGAGCCTTTAAAAGCGAATATAAGATGCGACAGAAGGTCCGCATATTCCGGTGAGGACATCGGGTTCGAAGCATGGATATTAAATGACAAATCCGAAGATGTTTCGGGAATCAGGGCCCTTGTCGCAGTAAGGGACCGGGACAAGGACCACGGATATCATGTGCTGGAGGGGATCGACTGTGAAGCCTGCTTCTCTAAGATTGCAGGCATCATTGAAATTAATGTACCTGAAGTTTCAGAAAAGACCATATTGGCAATCGACATGCTCATTGAAAAAGACGGAGAAGCCATATCGACGGATTCCTTCCGTCTGGCTGCCTATCCCAGGCCGGATTTTTCGGTGCCTGTGTTTTGCATCGGTGAAAAAGCCCTCAGGACCGCATTCGACACCCGGGGTCTGACAGCGGTTGAACTTTCCAAATCAAAGGCGGTTCTTGTCTCCTCGGTGAAAGGCTATGAAAAAATGAAAGCTCAACTGCCTGCCGGAAAGAATATCGTTTTCATGATCCCCGAAGACGGAAGGGCATACGAAGTAGAGGGAAAGGAATTTTCCTTCGACTATATATTCGACCCGGAAGAAGAAGGGGAGAACTGCGAGGTTAAAGGGCTGTCCTTTGTTGCCGTCTCCGGCTATTTTGCGAATAAACCCGGCAAGGATGCCATGTCCTACTGGTATAACGCCGAA
>CAZWVS010000013.1:0-20819 GCA_964636935.1 uncultured Clostridiaceae bacterium | reverse complement strand
TTCAATACCGTGGACGGGTATGACACACATGCCAAAATCCTGGAATATTTCGACACGGTTAATGAAAAGGCTGTGGAGGCGGAGAAACTGTGCATTGTAGCCAGCGGCTGGGACCCGGGAATGTTCTCGATAAACAGGCTTTATGCTAAGGCCGTACTGCCGCAGGGTAAAACATATACCTTCTGGGGGGAGGGAATCAGCCAGGGGCATTCGGACGCAATAAGAAGAGTAGAGGGGGTGCAGGAGGCAAAACAATACACCATCCCTCTGGAGCCGGCTGTTGATGCTGTTAAAAACGGGGATATGCCTGAGCTTTCCACTAGGCAGAAGCACAAACGGGTCTGCTATGTCGTGGCTGGGGAAAACGCCGATAAGGAACAGATAGAACGTGAAATAGCGCAAATGCCCGATTATTTTGCCGATTATGACACCGAGGTTCATTTCATCACCCGGGAACAACTGGAAAAAGAGCATTCCGGTCTGCCCCACGGCGGGCTGGTGATCCGTTACGGGGAAACGGGGATCGGCAATCAGCACACCCATACGATTGAATATAAGCTGAAACTGGATTCCAATCCGGATTTTACCGCAAATGTCATACTGGCTTATGCCCGGGCGGCATATAGGCTCAATATGGAGGGATTCACAGGTGCGAGAACAGTTGTGGACATCGCTCCCGCATACCTCGCTTTGGAATCGGGGGAGGAGCTTCGAAAGACACTCATATGAGTCATAATATTCGAAAACTGTTTTTATAATAATCAACAAGACCGTCATTTTTCATCCGGGATAACTCCCGGGAAAGGGCGCTGCGTTCCACGTTTAGATACCTGGCCATTTCCGCCCTGTCCATAGGGATTGTAAAATTGCAATTGCCGGTTTCTTCGGAAATTTTTACAAGATAGGACAGTATCTTATCCCGCACCGTCGGTTTTAGAAGGCAGTCGAGGCGTTCGTGAAGGGCAAGCCCTTTTTCCGCCACTATCCCAATAAAGTTTCTTATCAGCCTTCCATGACCGGGACAGTCCGAATCACAGCAGCTGATTATTTTTATAAATGGAATAAGCAGTACGACGCTGTTTTTTCGAACCTGCACGGAAACGGGACTTTTATGGCTGGGACTGGAGGCCAGCATCACGCTGATTTCGCTGCCCGGATGCAATAGGGTCATTATGATATGACGTCCGTCAGGCTCCTGTATGAATGTCTGGCCCTTCCCGCGAAGCAGGAGCCCGAAACACTCCACGTCATCACCTTCATGAACTATCAATTCGTCCTTGTCGCAGTGCATGAGCCGTGCGCTCACGCTGTCAAGCAGGGGAGGGAGTTCCTCTTGTGTGAAACCTGCAAACAATGTGGTTTTTGTTAATAATTCGATATATCTATTCATGTAATTTGTTGCCGCGGCAACATACCTCCGTTACAAATTATAGTACAATACACGGGATAAGTTAAAGAAATATTTAAAGTGAGGTAAAATAAAATGAAAAACAGGGTTCTTTGGATTACCCGCACAGCATTGTTCATAGCCTTATTGATAGTTGCACAAGCGGCAACAGCCCCACTTGGCAACACAATAATAACCGGGTCACTGGTCAATCTCATCCTTGTTATAGCAGTTATGACCTGCGGGCTTTCTTCAGGCTTGATTGTAGCCATGATATCTCCGGTGCTTGCCAAATTTATGGGTATAGGTCCATTTTGGGAGCTGATCCCTTTCATAGCGCTGGGAAACGCCGTGCTGGTAACTGTTTGGCACTTTATAGGCAATATGAAGATCGGCGGGAAATTGGTCGCCTACATAATCGCGTTGTCCGCGGCGGCAATAGCCAAATTCATCACGCTTTACATGGGCGTTGTTGTAATTGCCGTTCCGCTTATTTTGAATTTGCCTGAAAAGCAGGCCGGTGTCATTTCAGGAATGTTCTCATTCCCGCAGCTTTTAACAGCTTCAATAGGAGGCGCAGTGGCAATACTGATACTGCCTACACTTAAAAAGGCCATTTCGCATCAAAAGTGACACAGTTGGAATCAATCCGACCAAAAACCCCGTAATCCTTTATTTTGTTTTTAGTCGGATTAAGATGATATAATTTAATAGAAATTTGATTAATAATGAACAGAAAATAATTAATTTTGGTCATTATACGGCAAGTAAGACAGCATCGGATTGGCATAGGTGTTAATTACGATCTTGGAAAGTGAAGTGAGAATAATGGAAATAGAAGGAAACCGTTTCACCAAGGCATGTATTTTGCTGGTAATTTCTGAAAATCCGATGGACAAACCGGGACTGAGAGGGGAGCTTGATTTCTTCGGGTTCGATGAAGACGACCGACAGGACGGTGTTTTGTCAAGGGTTTTAAAAACCATGGAGGACGAATCCCTATTGTCAACGAAAGATGACGTATATGATATAACCCCCAAAGGCATGGAGCAGCTTGGAATTTGGATTAAACAGCAAAGGGATATGATGGAGAGGATTGAAACACTGGTCAACAGATACGACCGTGCATTCCTAGCTTAATAAATCCGTAAAACAGGTTTCAATCTGCCTTGGGAAAAACGTCGCCGCTTTGCCTAAGGCAAACGGCCGACGAAAATACCAAGGCAAAGTGAGAATATTGTGATAAAATAAACATAAGTGCATTTTCATTTTTTTTTGCAAGGAGTTTGTTTATGAAACTGAATTACAAGCGGACCTTTTTGGTGGGGCTGGCCTTCATGACAATAAGCGCCTTCTGGCAGCTGTATGACGGGATAGTCCCTTTGATTCTTAAAAACACTTTTGGAATCAGCGACACTGTAACCGGAACGGTAATGGCGCTTGATAATGTGGCTGCGCTTCTTCTGCTTCCATTGTTTGGCACATTATCCGATAAGACAAACAGCCGTATCGGAAGAAGGATGCCCTATATATTAATCGGGACATTCGTTGCCGTCATTTCAATGATGTTCATACCAATATCCGACAACATGAGGTCATTCGGCATGTTCATCATAGCTTTGGGGATAACATTGTTGGCAATGAGTTCATACCGTTCAGCCGGTATCGCGCTCATGCCTGATGTGACACCAAAACCGCTTCGGTCCAAAGCGAACGCAGTTATCAACCTGATGGGTGCAGTCGGCGGAATATTCACATTGCTTATGATCGGGCTTCTTGTTCCAAAAGAGGCCAATCCCAATTTCATTCCCGTATATTCGGTTATTGCCGGGTTCATGTTGATATCCGTATTGCTGCTCGCATTTAGGATTAAAGAAAGAAAACTTATTAAAAACATAGATGAGCAGGTAAATCAGGAAAAAGCTAAAAAGTCTTCTGAAGTTATGCCTGCGGCTGTTAAAAAAAGTTTCTATTTCATATTGGCCTCGGTTTTCCTATGGTTCATGGGTTATAACGCAGTAACGACAGCCTTTTCAAGATATGCTCAGGTTTACTGGGGGTTGGAAGGGGGAGCTTTTGCATACACTCTGATTGTCGCCCAGGTTGCCGCAATAATTGCTTTTATTCCGGTTGGAATGGTTGCATCAAAGATGGGCCGCAAAAAAACAATTCTCACAGGCATTGTCCTGCTTGCGATTGCATTTGCATCCGCTGCGTTTTTCAAGAGTTTTTCAAGCATGATGTTTTTCTTTTTCGCGCTTGCCGGTGTCGGCTGGGCATCAATCAATGTAAACTCATATCCCATGGTTGTAGAAATGAGCAGGAGTGCGGATGTGGGTAAATATACGGGAGTATATTACACATTCTCGATGTCGGCGCAGATTGTCACACCAATACTGTCCGGTGCGTTACTCGATTTCGTAGGCTACTGGACCCTGTTCCCATACGGCACATTTTTCGTGTTGGCGGCTTTCGTCACAATGCTGTTTGTGAAGCACGGTGACAACAAACCTGAACCTGCGGTGAACATCGAGGCTTTTGATGCGATGGACGATTAAACTAAAGCTTAATATAACTTAGCAGTGATGCAATATTATCCATGCATGCCGGGTATGATTATATTATATCTATGAGAGGCGGTATTATGTATGGATAATATACGTTTGGTAAAACAAATTACAAAAGGAAGACACGCGGTCGACGGAGCGGGGGTCAGCCTCGTGAGAGTGGTCGGTCATGACAATGTCAAAGATTACGACCCCTTTTTGCTATTGGACGCATTCGATTCAAAAAACCCGGAGGATTATATAAAAGGGTTCCCCTGGCATCCCCATAGGGGAATAGAAACAGTCACATACCTCATTGAAGGAGAGATAGATCACGGGGACAATCTTGGCAACAAAGGGGTCATTACCGACGGGGACTGCCAATGGATGACAGCGGGTTCGGGGATTATCCATCAGGAGATGCCCCAGGCAACTGAAAGGATGCTGGGGGCGCAGCTTTGGCTGAATATGCCTTCCGGAGACAAGATGAAAGAGCCGGCATACGGGGACATAAAAAGCAACGACATACCCGTGATAAAAGAAAAAGGTGTAGAGGCCCGTATAATCGCAGGCAACTACAAAGGCAACCCCGGAGCCTTTGAGGGACGTTATGTAAAAGCTTCATACATGGATGTAAAAATCGATAAAAATGAAAAATGGGAATACATGCCGCCTGAGGAAGACAATCTTTTCATTTACATAGTAAAAGGTTCCGGGTTTTTCATGCCGGAGGAAGAAAAGCAAATAGAAGAAAAGAACGCCGTTCTATTCGGTGAAGGCGACAGATTCATTGTAAAAGCAGGCGAAAACGGAATCCGATTCCTGTTGTTCCATGCAAAACCGTTGAATGAACCGTTGGCGTGGGGTGGCCCGATTGTGATGAACACCAGGGAAGAGCTGAAAAATGCCTTCAAAGAACTTGACAACGGCACATTCATCAAAAAGAACAACGATGACAAATAAACATCGCCGTAGTGCCTTGGTAAAAAAGTCGACCGTTTGCCTCGGGCAAACAGTCGACAAAAACCCCGAGGCGAAATGGTTGGCAAAGGTTCCGGGGTTGTGGTATTATTTTAAATGAAATTAGGCGAATCCATAGCGAAAGGGGTTGTGCGTGATGATTGTTTATAAAAAGGTGGTTTCCAACTAAATAAACAAGGCCAGACGGGAAATTTTCAAAGGGACTGTTTTATCCTGTTCCCGATGCCGGATCAGCAACCTTTCGCATACACATGTGCCGGACACGGACGCATCGAGCGGGTGTGTCTTTTTTGTATAATCATGTGGTCAGGGTTAACGACCGGATGTCGTAAAAGAACCGTCAAAGATTTTAGAATGAACATTATATATAAGGAGATAACATTGGATTTATTAAAATACGGATTTAATCCGGCAATGATGCCTGAAGACCGGGAAGAAATCCCCGCAAGGATTACAGCTGTTCACAAAGACAGGTTTGAAATTGTCTGTGAAAAAGGGATAATTCACGCCCGGCTAAAGGCAGGTAAATACTACAACGACTCGGATGAAAGCTTCCCGACCGCTGGTGACTTCGTGTTGATACGACACAACGAGTCGGGTGACAGCCTGATAACCGAGACCCTTGAAAGGAAGTCCCTGTTTTCAAGAAACGACTTCAAAGGCCACGCGCCGGGGTATGTAAAAACAATAAAAGAGCAGGTGGTTGCCGCAAACTTCGATTATGTTTTCATAATGGCATCGCTTAACAACGATTTCAATATCAGAAGGATTGAGCGTTATCTGACACTTGCGTGGCAAAGCGGCGCTGTGCCGGCGATAATACTTACCAAAGCCGACATGGTGGACGATTACACAGAATATGTGCGTCAACTGGAGAAGGTTGCATGGGGTGTCGGTGTTTTTGCAATCAGCTCCGTTACCGGAGAAGGGCTTGATCAACTTGGGGATTATTTAAAGCCCCAAAAAACAATAGTGCTGCTTGGTTCTTCCGGAGTTGGCAAATCCACATTTGTAAACGCCCTGGCAGGGAAAGAGGTAATGGACGTTAAAGAAATACGCGATGACGACAGCCGGGGCAGGCATACGACTACCCACAGGCGGCTTATAATGCTGCCGGACGGCTATATGATCATCGACACTCCGGGGATGCGCGAGCTGGGAATGTGGGATGTGGACACAGGGCTCAAGGAGACATTTTCGGATGTAGAAAGCTATCTGGGCCTTTGCAGGTTTTCGGACTGCAGGCATGACACCGAACCGGGATGTGCCATAAAACAGGCCATCGAAGACGGTGAATTGTCAGAAGAACGATGGATTAGCTACCTTCAATTGAAAAAGGAGATGAAATTCGTGGACGACAAAGCAGGTTACCTGCGTGACAAAGACGCCAGATTCAAGGAAATTGCAAGAATAAACAAAAACAAGAAAAAGACATCTGGGTATACAAAATAGAAAAACGGGCGGTTGCTGACCGCCCGTTGATTTTTCACTCTGTCAGCTGATCCTGTTTATTGAAAAAGGTCTTATATCCCAGATGCACAAACAGTATGACTGTAAGTGCTACACTGCCAAGTATTCCAAGCATTATGGCAATCTGATATTTAATGGCCGTCAGCGGCGAGGAACCGGACAGTATCTGCCCTGTCATCATTCCCGGCAGGAACACTATCCCCATTCCGACCATCGAATTTATTGTTGGCAGTATCGCTGCGTCGAAAGCTTCGTCCACTATTTTCTTGGAGGCCTTCCGGGGTGTGGCTCCCAGCATCAAAGCGGTTTCAACAAGATGCTTTCGGTCAATCATTCCGCCCGTGAGACGTGAGACCCCGAGTGTGATACCCGTCATTGAATTGCCGATCAACATACCGGCAAGTGGGATGAAATACCGTGGGTCATACCAGGGTGAAACCCCCACGACGACGAAAAGGAAATAAACGATGCTTATAAGCGTGCCAAATGACATGGATATTGCTATAATCCTCCTGAGCGGAGCGGACAATGGGGTTTTCACCCTTTTATAGATATTGTAGATGGCGAATGTCTCCATGATCAATATGACCGCCACCGTAAAAAGCGGATGGGGGTTTTCAAAAAGATAAACCAGTATGAAACCCACCAATACCAGCTGAAACGTCATTCTAACCGACGATATCAATATTTCCTTCTCCCTGGATATGCCCCTTAGCTTTACAATTATCAACAGTATGACAACAAAAACATATGCCGCCCCGACCTGCCATATTTGAAGATCCGTTGCTCCGTTCATCGTTGAATCACCTCCGCATCTATTATTTTGCCTTCGTCAACCTGTATTATCTCATCTGCGAAATTGCGGGCGGTCCTTTTTGAATGGGTAACCATCACAAGGGATTTCCCCTTTTGCCTTGTATAATCCGAAAGAGCTTGAATGATGAGCGTTTCGGTGTTTTCGTCAAGGGATGAGGAAGGTTCGTCAAGCAGGAACACATCGGGATCCATAAGAATCACCCTGCCAAGGGCCAACCTCTGCTTTTCGCCGCCTGAAAGTTTTTCCGCGTTTTCATCCAAAAGCTTTCTGAGATTGATCATTTCCATGATATCGCGCAGCTCATCGTCGCCAGCCGACGGCTTATCTGAAAAATCCAAACCTATTGTCAGATTGTCCTTAACCGATCCGGCAAAAACGGCAGGTTCCTGCGAAAGCATGACAACCTTTCTTCTCAAACTCACTGAATCAATATCACTTAGTAACCCGCCCCTATAATAGATATCGCCCGAATCAGGACTTATCATCTTATTCAAAAGCCTGAGAATTGTGGTCTTGCCGCTGCCGCTTTGACCTTCGATGCAGGTTATCCTTTGGCCTTTGACAACCATATTGTCAATTTCCAGTATGTTTTTGTAACGCACGTTTTCAAAAACGAACATTGAATCATTTGATTTCGTTGAATAATTCATACGCCTTCTCCCTTGCTTTTATCAATATCTCTTTCCCGAAACCGGTTATTTCATAATATTTTCGAATTTTCCCTTTTTCCAGCTTTTCGAATTTTTTTAAAAGGCCGTCCGCCTCCATCCGATGCAAAAGGGGATACATGGTGCCGGGACTTATGTGATAGCCGTGTTGCGCCAGTTCATCCATCATCCATGAACCGTAGAACGGATCATTATCCGCATGATGCAGAATATGAATCTGTATGAATCCCAAAAACAGCTTTCTCAGTATTTTGTCTTTCATATGGACCCTCCTTGCAGATATCATACCCCGATATCAATAAACGATAACAAAAAAATATTGACAAGTGAAATTTTTTCCGCTAAGCTATATATAACTTAGCTATATGTATAATGCATATAGTGAGAAAGGTATAAACCCGATATGGAAAAAGAAATGCATTGTTGTAAACGGAACAAGATGGACAGATTTCTGGAAGTCTGCCTTTTGTTGCTCCTATATGATGAAAAGGGATATGGATACGGACTCATGGACCGCCTCGAAAATTTCGGATTCGACAAAGACGGGTTGAATGTTGGAAGCCTGTATGCGACCCTTAGGAAAATGGAAGGCAGGGGCTTGGTGGAATCAGGATGGGAAGAGGGACAGGCCGGACCTAAAAGACGTGTATATGGCATAACCGCCCAGGGGAAAGAAAATCTCGACCAATGGATAACGATATTTCGACAACGCAAAATGCGTATTGAAAAATTGATAGATGAATATACAGCCGTCAAAGGGGGGGAATCGTGACAGCTACATTAACAATATACGGTCTGCTTGCAGTATGCCTTGTCGCCTCGATTATAAAAAGCAGGGAAAAGACAAAAAAAGCATTTAAGGTCGCAGCCAAGGCCCTTTATAAAAGCGCCCCAAGCCTTTTAACGGTGCTTGGAATTGTTGCTTTGACGCTAGGGATACTCACGCCTGACATCATATCCGGGATGGTCGGGGAGGAAGCAGGCTTCACTGCCACAATAATAGCGGCGGTCCTGGGGGCGATAACCCTGATCCCATCACTGGTGGCATTTCCGCTCGCCGGGTCACTTCTAAGGTCGGGGGCGACAATCATGACCATATCGGCATTTATCACAACCCTTGTGATGGTGGGCTTTGTCACAGCTCCGATGGAGATCAAGTCCATGGGTAAAAAGTTCACACTGTTAAGAAACGGGCTCGGGTTTCTTGCGGCATTGGCTGTTGCTGCGATAATGGGGGTCATATTGAAATGAAAATCATAAAGAAATTCAAATTTCCGATACTGATAGCATTTGTGTTCGTGGGGCTTGCAATTTGGTTTCCGGACACTGCGAGGGAATCATCAAATGTTTTGTGGGATTATGCAAAGGAAATGATTTTGATCATGCCGCCGGTCTTCATTTTGATGGGTCTTATGGAAGTCTGGGTTCCCAAGGATAAAATCCAGAAATGGCTCGGTGACGATTCAGGATTCAAGGGAGCCGTTCTGTCAATTGCCCTTGGGACACTTCCAACGGGACCTTTGTATGTGGCTTTCCCCATGACCGCATCCTTGATGAAAAAAGGTGCGAGCGTGGCTAATATAGTGCTGTTTCTTGGTTCATGGGCTGCGCTTAAAATACCTCAACTGATGATAGAGATAAAATTCCTCGGACCCGCATTCACGGGGCTGAGATTTGTTTTAACACTGGCCGCGCTTGTTTTTGTGGGAATGTTCATGGAATTTATACTGAAAAGGAACCCGGGATATCCTTGGCTGAAAGAGCAAAAACAAAAATAGGCACAGCCATGGTATCCTTATGATACGGGAGGGCTGTAAATGGGTTTGAAAGAAAAAGGATTATTCAACACAATAGCACCTGTATACGTATTGTTTTTCAACATGCAAAAGCAAACTTATAGAAAGGCCATAAAAAAAATCAGTCTGGATTTCGATATTTGCGAATATGATGCGGTGATAGACATCGGATGCGGAACCGGCGCATTTTGCTCGGTGCTTGCTGAAAAAGGTATCAGGGTCACAGGTGTGGACGTGGCTGAAAAAATGCTCCAGGCAGCCAGAAGGAAAACTTCCGGGGAAGGAATCGAGTTTAAAAACCACAATGTGCTTGAAGGGCTTCCCATGTCGGACAATTCATATGACTTGGCTGTTGCATCATATGTGGCGCACGGCCTGGACCGGGAAGACAGGAAAAAACTATATTTTGAAATGAGCAGGATTGCAAAGAAAAAAGTTGTAATACACGATTACAATGAAAACAGGTCGTTTTTGACAACAGTGGTGGAGTGGCTTGAAGGCGGGGACTATTTCCATTTCATAAAAAATGCCAGGCCCGAAATGAAGGAATGTATCACCGATATGAAATCATGTTTTTCACAGGTCAGGAAGATCGATATTTCCAAGAGGGCCGCCTGGTACATATGCACACCTTCCAAATAGGAAACGATTGAAAATATTTCCGTGTCCCGTATACTAGTCCATATGGGAGGGGGACAATGGATAAAAAATGCAGAGTATGCCAAAATGAAATAAAATGGATTCAGGACAAGCATAAAGGGCTGTTCCTGTTTTGCGAAAAATGCGGATTCATATCAAAACCCCGCGAGTCTTTCCCAACCCCCGCGCAAGAGTTGAAGCGGTATGGTGAACACAACAATTTCGTCGATGATCCCGGGTATGTGCGTTTTTTCGAAAAATTCATAAAACAGACTTTGCTTGGTTATGCGGGGCAGCCTGCCGATGGTTTGGATTTTGGAAGCGGTCCTGTTCCCGTCTTGGCCCATATATTGGAAAATAGTTATAATTATAATATGGATATTTACGATTTGTACTACTCTCCGGAAAAGGTCTATGAAGGCAAGCAATATGATTTTATAACTACGACGGAGGTGGTGGAACATCTGTCAAAACCCATGGATGTTTTCCGCTTATTCAATAGACTTCTAAAGCCGGGAGGGATTCTCGCTGTAATGACCCTGCTGCATCACAACGACGAAGAAAGGTTTCTAAAATGGCACTATATAAGGGATTTGACCCATATCTCATTTTACTGCAGCAGCACAATGGAGTACATTGCACGGGAAACGGGTCTTGAAATAATATATACTGATGACAGGAGATATATCACTTTTAGAAAAAAACGGCATATCTGTGGATAAATGGTGAATATTCAGTGGAAAAAACAGCAAAACCGGTGGAAAAGCGGTGCATATGGGAGGTAGGTTTTATGGATGTTATTGAAAAATTCAAACTTGAAGGAAGAGTCTCTGTCATAACCGGTGCGGCCCAAGGGCTTGGGAGAGCCATGGCGCAGGCCCTGGCACAGGTGGGTTCACATATAGTAATTGCGGATATCGATATTGAAAAAGCTGAAGAATCGGCAAGGGAAATGCGGCAATGGGGTGTGGATGTCATTGCTGTGAAAACCGATGTGACCGATAAAACCCAAGTCGATAAAATGACTGAAGAAGTCATGAATCACTTCGGACATATAGACATCCTTGTAAACAATTCGGGAATAGCCGTCCACGAGAAGGCGGAAGACATGGAATATGATGACTGGCTGAAAGTGATGGATGTCAATCTGAACGGGGTTTTCCTGGTGTCTCAGGCTGTGGGAAGGATAATGATAAAACAAAAATCCGGTTCCATAATAAACATATCGTCCATGTCCGGGGTTGTATCGAACACACCCCAGTGCCAGTGTTCCTATAATGCCTCGAAGGCGGGGGTAATAATGCTTACAAAAAGCCTGGCGGGTGAATGGGCGAAGCATAATTTGAGGGTGAATGCCATAGCACCCGGATATATGAAAACAGAGCTGACAAAACCCTTTTTTGAAAATGGGGGGGACCGGGTTGAAAAGTGGATGATGATGACACCCATGGGAAGACCGGGCGAACCGGAAGAGCTGGGCGGCCTGGTTGCATATCTGGCATCCGATGCTTCATCATACTGCACCGGCGGTGTCTATATGATGGACGGGGGATACACCGCCTGGTGACGTGATATGGGAAAAAGCAAGTCGTTTGAAAGGGGATTCCATGTTTACAGATAAGATTGTAGTGGTCACAGGAGGGGCGCACGGCATAGGCGCGGCGATTTGCGATGCTTTCAAGGAAAAGGGCGCAAAGGTCTGTGTAATAGATAAATTGCACAATGAATATTTCACCGGGGATATCTCCGATGGAACAGTGCTTGAGAAATTCGCCGCTAAAGTTATTTCCGATTTCGGGAAGGTTGATTTCATTGTAAATAACGCCTGTCTTTCCAAAGGGGGGATTGAAATGTGCTCCTATGATGATTTCAACTATGTACTTAGAACCGGGGTGTCGGCGCCTTTTATGCTTGCAAAGCTTTTTAAGGACAACTTCAACGAAGGAGCCTGCATTGTAAATATTTCATCAACAAGATCCCGCATGAGCCATCCCGACACGGAAAGTTATACGGCTGCAAAAGGGGGGATAGGCGCTCTCACACATGCGTTGGCTGTCAGCCTGGCCGGCAAGGTGCGTGTAAATTCAATAAGCCCCGGATGGATAGCGACGGGTGAACCGGTTAATAATGTTTCGGACAATGCACAGCATCCTGCGGGCAGGGTGGGTAAAACATCGGACATTGCTGAAATGGTGCTGTTCCTTTGCAGTGAAAAGGCCGCTTTCATTACTGGCGAGGACATAACAATAGACGGGGGCATGACCAGGTTGATGATCTATCATGATGATTACGGATGGGCATACGACCCGGGAAAAGGCTGAAAAAAAGCCCCTTATTTTCAGGGGCTTTTATAAAGCTCATTTTTTTAAGCAGTCGGGTCCTCAACGGTTCCTATGAAAACAGGAAGGTTCGTGGAGTTATCCATTATCCCGTAAATGAAAGGACGGTCAAGGCGTACGGTGACACCTTCGACATAGGATTCATCCTTCATTTCAACTTTTGTGACCGCTCCCGCTTTGGTTCCTTTTTCATCCACGTTTATGTATGTTTTGTGAAGGACTTCTCCTATGAATATGTTCCCCCTGCTGGACTTTCCGAGTTTTGTGAAGTCGGCCATTGAAGCGGCGAAAGCGTCAGGCATTCCAAGTGCCTTAAGGGCATCATTCATTTTCACTTCATAATCGTATCCGAATTTGGGCAGATGCGCATAAACCATGCCTTCATGCGGTGTGGACAGGGTGTTTAAAAGCTTGTCGCCGTTCATTGCGGCGATATATTCATTTAATGACATTTCTTCATCGGGAAGCAGTGCGAAGAAACTGTAATCGCCGTTTGCATAAGGCTTGATGAAACCTTTGGCATTGTCGTCTTCAATATAAAGGGATTCTTCGGAGAACATGTACTCGACGGTCTTTTCATTTCCGGAACCCGTAATGAAGCTGCCCGTATTCATATTGTTTTTGTTGTATATCTTTTCCCATTCGGCGTCGAAGACTATTGCGTTTATAAGATACATGACCGTGTCCGCGTCAATGCTGTCTATTATTTTATCTATCATTCCATCTGTGTTGTTTTTGACCCACCCGTTTATGTCTTTGACCGTACTGTCGTCAAACGGAGACTTATAGGCGGCGGCGCCGTAATAATCGGCGTTTTTCTGAAGAAACATCTTCTCCACCGTCAAACGGTCTTCGTCATCCCTGAACCATATGGAGTTTGCAATGGTCAATTTGGATTTTTCTCTGGAGGGAAGATTTTGCATGTAGGAATACAGATATTCATTCAATAAGGCGATGTCATTCCCGCCCAGGGTCTGCTCCATCTGCAAAAGCGTCTCGTTGTCGGCCCCGTTTGCCGTCATGGCAAGCGCGATCAGGACAGAAAGAGGGGAGACCAGCGAGTTTTCATCGTCGGTGATTGTTTTTTTAAACAAATCGACGGAGAAATCCATTGTCGGTTTAATAAAACTGTTGTCAATGCCCCGTTCGTCAACCTTTGAGGCGGATATTCCCTCCATAAGGTCATTAGCCTGAACAGTTCCTTGGCTGCCGGAACAGGACGTTATTGAAAAAACAAGTGCCCCGATCATAAGCATGATAAGCGAAGTTTTTAAATTTTTCATTTTTGAGTTCCTCCTTTTCACCGATCTTTTTATCGGATGTTTCTTTAACGATACAAAAAAGGAATTGGTTCCATATGTGGCTCCTGGCAGTGGGGGACGGTCATATCACATGAATTCGTCCATGAGCTCGTTTATGGCATCTTTTTCAATAGGTGAGTCTATAAGTGTTTTGTCTTTAAGGTAGGGTGTCATGTCGAGATAACTCTTCTTGTCTTCGCGGTATATGACGCCGATGGGGATGTTATCTCCCCATTCCTGTGATTTATCAATTGCCGACTTTAGATCGGTTTCGTCATAATCTTTCCGCTCGTCAAGTTTATAAACCCTTTGTTTGTACCATGCAAACGTATTCCGCTTGTTGAAACTGACACAGGGCTGCAGTATGTCAACCAGTGAATAGCCCTTGTGTTCAATAGCCTGTCTCATCATGTTTTCAAGATGCTCCCTGTCTCCTGCAAAGGATCTCGCCACAAAGCCGGCACCCATTGCGATGGCTGTTAAAATCGGGTTCATCGGTATGTTTGTAACACCATCGGGGGTGAAGTCCGTGACATGCCCGAAATCCGAAGTCGGAGAGGCTTGACCTTTGGTAAGGCCGTAAATCTGGTTATCATGGACAAGATGTGTTATGTCGACATTTCTTCGTATATTGTGAATGAAATGGTTGCCGCCTTCTCCGTATGAATCTCCGTCTCCCGTGCTGACTATGACTTTAAGGTCGCTGTTCGCAATCTTGGCGGCTACAGCAGGGGGAAGTGCCCTTCCGTGCAGTCCCGCAAACCCATTAGTGTTTAGGTACTGAGGCGTTTTTGCCGCCTGGCCGATTCCGCCGACAAGCAACACTTTATGAGGCTTCAATTCCATATTTTCCAATGTTTGCCTGAGTGCTTCCAATATGCCGAAGTTCCCGCAGCCCGGACACCAGGCGGTTTCATATTTTGTGAATTCATTGTTATTGCTCATTTTCAATCTCCTTTGTTTTGCGGACTATCTCCTGCGCAGATATGGGTCTGCCGTCGAATCTCAATATGGAGTTGTCCGTTTTTATTCCCGTTGCTTCGCGTATGATGCCTGCAAGCTGGCCGGTGTGGTTTTGCTCGACATTGATTATGTTTTCAGCTTTAGCGGCTTTTTCCATAATTGTTTTTTGCGGAAGAGGCCAGATATCTCCGAATACCAATGCTCCGTAACCTTGTTTTTCACCTTTATTCAACAGGTCGACGGCTTCGGACAATTGACTGTGCATGCTTCCCCATCCTATCAGAAGGGTTTGGGCGTCCTCGTCACCGATGAATTCCGGTTCGATAAGTTCGGATTTAAGGAGTTCGAACTTGCGATGTCTTTTTTCAACCATTGCGATTCGTGTTTCGGATGATTCGGTAATATGGCCGTGTTCGTCATGTTCATCGCTGTCAATTACCACTGCGGTTCCCGGGACAACCCCCGGAACCAGACGGGGGGATATGCCGTCTTTTGTTATTTCGTAGCGTTTGTATTCTTTTCCGTCTTCATAGGGTTTTGTATCAGCAAGATGACGGTCTATTTTTATTTTGTCGGACGAAAACGGTTTTGTCGTCTGTACCGCATCCGATAGGTACTGGTCGCTTAACAGGATTACCGGAATCTGATATTTTTCGGCTATATCGAATGCCCTTGCCGTCTGATAATATGCATCTTCAGGATTTTTAAGGGCTATCACCATGCGGCCGAATTCCCCCTGAGAGGCATTGATGACGAATTTCAGGTCCGCCTGTTCGGTTCTGGTAGGAAGCCCGGTGGCAGGTCCAGGACGCTGCACGACGGCGATCACAAGGGGTATTTCCGTTATACCCGCAAGTCCCAGTGCTTCCGTCATTAATGAAAATCCACCGCCTGATGTGCCTGTCATGGAACGCACTCCTGCATATGAAGCCCCTATCGCCATGTTGACAGCGGCTATCTCGTCTTCTGCCTGTTCGGTCACTGTGCCCGCTTTCGACGCAGCTTTTACAAGATAGCTCATAATGGAAGTGGAGGGGGTCATGGGATATGCGCTGTAGAATTTCAATCCTGCGCTAAGAGCCCCCAGCGCCAGGGCGTGATTCCCATGGATAAGCATGGTCTTGCCGGCCTTACCCTCAGGTAACTCATACTTTTTCTCAACGAAATCATATCCGGCTTCAAACGCTTTTATATTCTGTTGTGTTATTTCATCGTTAAACTTTTGAGAAAATATATCTTCAAGCAGGTCTCCTGTGATGCCGAAAAGCTTCATCATGGCTCCAAGGGTCACGCTGGACATGATTTTGGGATTACCAATCTCTTTTGCAATCCGTTTGGCAGGAAGGCTGATAAATCTATCGTCTTCTGAAGAGATATCTTCGTCTGCGAGCATGAATCCATTTTTATCCAACCTATCCGAATGAAGCTCGAGTGTCTGCTCGTTGAGAGCTATGATGCCATCCAGGTTTTCACTGTGGCTTTTTACAGGTTCGGCTGAAAACCTGATTTGGAAGTAGTTGTGACCGCCCCGCACCCTGGACATATAGTCCTGAAGAGTAAAAAGATGATAACCGTTCCTCTGCAGCAGTTTCGATATTACCGAAGCAAGTGTATCCATACCCTGGCCGGCTGCTCCTCCTATTAAAATATTGTAATCCATATTAGATCCTTTCAAACTGTTCTCGAAATATATTATTAATTAACTTATACCCGGATGTCGTAATGATAATAACCGATTGTTTGTAATCTTTTTGATTTAAAAAGGTCCTGCGGTGGTATTCTTATAATATAGGGAATGCTGAATAACAATGGATTTAAGCATTTGGTATCAGCGACAGCTGCAGGGGCTGAAAAATGCAATACAAAAAGTTTTTTACCGCGTGTCCCTATAGATTCCCATAGCGAATTTAATTTGAAAGGAGATACAAATGCTTATAAAACATTTTTTCACTGAAAAAATCGCCCACAGCTCGTATCTGCTGGTAGGGGACGACACCTGTGCCGTCATCGACCCTCAAAGGGATGTGGACATCTATCTCGAGGAAGCCAGGGCGCAGGGGGTCAAAATAACCCATATCATGCAGACCCATCTCCATGCCGATTTCATATCGGGGCATATGGATCTTGCCAAAATTACCGAAGCCCGTATTTATGTGGCCAAATCCGCGAAATGCGCTTTTGAGCATGAAGCGCTTGTGGAAGGTGATACGGTTTGGCTGGAGGACATGAGAATCGATGTGCTTGAAACGCCGGGACACACCCCCGAGCATTTAAGCTATGTGGTCACCGACACATCAAGGTCGGACGAGCCCGTCGGGGTTTTTGTAGGGGATACCATGTTCGTAGGTGATGTGGGAAGACCCGACCTGTTCCCCGACATGGCCAACGAGCTTGCCGGAAAACTCTACCACAGCCTTCATGACAAGCTTTTGAAACTGCCCGACTACTGTGAAGTCTATCCGGCTCACGGGGCGGGTTCGTTGTGCGGAAGGTCCATGGGTGCAAAGCAGCGGTCCACAATAGGCTATGAACGGAGATTCAACAAAGCTCTTCTTATAAAAGACAAAAGCGAATTCATTAAGTCGCTTACTGAAAACATGCCTCCCGCCCCGGATCATTTCAGCCGATGCAGCGATATAAATAGAAAAGGACCTGCCCTTTTATCCGAAACCCCGGAGATGAAGGAGCTGGATGTGGACCGCTTTGAGGAATGCATAAACAGGGATGATTCCATTGCCGTAGATGTAAGGTGCTACCATGCGTTTGGCAGCCAGCATGTTTCCGGATCATGGAGCCTTGATCCGAACGGCAATCTGCCCACCTTTGCAGGATGGGTGCTGCCTACGGACAAAGACATATATCTTGTCGCCGACAATCATAACGCAGCAATGGAAGCGCGGAAGTGGTTCAGGAGAGTGGGACTTGACAGGGTGGCCGGTTATCTAAAAGGCGGAATGCCGTCCTGGGCCATTACAGGGAGGCGGTCGTCTTCCGTAAGACAGATTTCCGCCGAGGAACTGCACGACATGGTGAAGGGGGAGGAGAATTTCCTTTTGCTTGATGTAAGGGCCACCGCTGAATTTGAAGACAGCCATATAACCGGGGCGGTAAACATCCCGGCTGCCGATCTTCGAACAAGGTCTGAGGAATTGGATAAAAATAAAATCTCTTTAGTTGTTTGCAGCTCAGGCAACCGATCATCTCTTGCAACAAGCATTTTGAAGCAGCACGGCTTCAACAAAGTGAGGAATGTTGCAGGCGGCATGACCGGTTACAGCGCGGCGGGCTACGTCAAACAGTGCCATGTTTGTGTTAACCCGCATGGCTCGCGTTTTGCGCATGGAATTTGAGATAAGGTATAAATTTATGAATAAGAGGAGGAAAAAGTATGGAATTTCTTACTGAAGTCAGGTGGTCGCCATATATTGTGGGAGCCGGTATCGGAATACTGAGCTGGATTAGTATGCTCATTGCAAAAAAACCCCTTGCGTGCTCTACCAGTTTCGCCCGTGTAGGCGGTTTGATTGAAAAATCGTTTAACAGCGGGGCCGGCGACAAAGCTTATTATAAAAAAATCAAAGTCGGATGGGGATGGCAGGAGATGCTTGTGACCGGCGTAGTGATCGGCTCACTTATTTCAGCCCTTATTTCCGGTGACTTTGAATTTCAATGGATACCCGGATTATGGGGCGCGTCTTTCACAGGCGGTGCATTTGTGCGTGTTTTGGTTGCCCTTCTGGGCGGTATATTTATCGGATTCGGAGCCAGGTGGGCGGGAGGCTGCACAAGCGGACATGGTATAAGCGGCACAATGCAGCTGGCCGTATCCAGCTGGGTGGCAAGTGTGTTTTTCTTCGTAGGCGGAATCATTGCGGCGCACTTCATATTCACAGTGTTGGGTTAGGGGGATGTCATGAAAAATAAAAAATCAATTTCACCTCTAATAAAAGGATTGCTTACAGGAATGGTTTTCGGATTTCTCCTCCAAAAGGGGGGAGCGACAAAATATGATGTCATCGTCGGGCAGCTCCTTTTGGATGATTTCACCGTTTTAAAAATTATGTTATCCGCAGTGGTGGTGGGAATGCTGGGAGTGTATGCCATGAAGTCGCTTGGCTGGATTGAACTGACTCCTAAAAAAGGGTCTGTAGGAATGAACGTATTGGGCGGTCTGATTTTCGGAGTGGGCTTTGCGGTTTTGGGATATTGTCCGGGCACCATAGCGGGGGCGATAGGCAACGGGAACCTTGACGCACTCGTAGGCGGGCTTGCAGGTATTATCGTCGGAAGCGCCCTTTTTGCGGCCGTATATCCGAAATTGAGCAAAGGAATATTGACAATGGGGGATTACGGAGACATAAGGTTGCCAGAATTGTTCAAGGTTAACGACTGGGTTGTGGTCATCCCGTTTTCCACGATTATTGTTTTACTGCTTGTCTGGATGGAGGCTGCAGGCTTGTAAACGGCTTGCTGTCCAAATCAGTTGGAAGACGGTAGAAATTTCCGTTTCAGCTGGATCAGCACAGTCGGGACAGCTGAAAAAGCGATAACCCAAAGCCATTTGACACCGTCAAGGGGGATGGTTTCCATGACTTTGTTGAAAAAAGGCAGGTACACGACCAGAAGCTGAAGCAATACGGATATTATTACAGAGCCGGGAAGATACAGGTTTTTGAACACAGTTTTGTCAAAACCGAATCCCCGGCTTTTTCTTGCGTTGAAAATATGTAGAAGCTGACCGAAAGCCATGGTTGAAAAAGCCATGGTTCTTGCCGTGTCGACACCGAACTCCCTGTGTAATGCAAAAGCGAAAACCCCGAGTGAACCAAGGCCGATCAAGGCGCCGTTCGTCAGCACTTTGACAAGGAAGGTTTTTGTCACGATGGCTTTTTCCGGATCCCTGGGTTTTCTCTTCATGATGTGTTTTTCACCGGGTTCCCATGCCAGCGACATCGCGGGGAGTATGTCGACAACAAGGTTCAGCCACAGGATTTGCAGGGGCAGTATGGGCATCGGCATCGCCAGTATGATTGCCAGGAATATGGCGAATATTTCAACCACATTGCACGAGAAAAGGAAATAGACGAATTTTTCAATGTTGTCGAATATTATCCTACCTTCTTTAACCGCGTCTATAATGGTTGAAAAGCGGTCGTCGATAAGAATCATGTCGGAGGCGTCTTTGGCGACTTCCGTACCGCGTATCCCCATTGCGATTCCTATATCCGCTCCGTTCAGTGCCGGGGCGTCATTCACACCGTCTCCGGTCATGGCTGTGATTTCATTGTCTATTTTTAGCGCACGCACGATTTGAAGCTTGTTTTCGGGTGAGACCCTGGCAAAAACGGATGTTTTTTTAATTGCCTCGGCCAACTCCTCATCGGACATGTCATCCATTTCAACACCTGATATGACATCGCCTTTTGTATCCATGCCGATGGATTCAGCGATATTGGAAGCTGTTTTAGGATGGTCTCCGGTTATCATTATCACCCGGATACCGGCATCCCGGGCCACTTTTATCGCATCCTTCACATCGGCTCTCGGGGGATCCATGATGCCCGCAAGCCCCAATAGCGTAATGCCTTTTTCAAGATGGTCCTTCATCGATTCCTCGGAACCGTCACCTTCATAATCCGGTGCTTTTGCAAAGGCAAGCACCCGCATTCCGCTCTTTGCGAACTCATCATTTGCCGAATGGCATTGCTCCGTATCTTCTTTTGAAAGACCGGCCTTGTCTATGAGAACGTCGGGGGCGCCTTTTAGCAAAATATTTTTATTGCCATCCGGATATCGGTATGCCGCGGCCATGAATTTTGCAGAGTCATCAAATGGAATCTCTCCGATTTTTGAATAATCTTCCTGCTTGAGGGAATCCCTGGTTATCCCGGCTTTTTGCCCCAGTACGATTA
>CAZWVS010000012.1:16976-21089 GCA_964636935.1 uncultured Clostridiaceae bacterium | reverse complement strand
GCCCTTGTCCGCCAGGGCTTTGGATAACTTTTCGGCGACATAACGGGTGTTTCCCGTGACGGAATGTATTATCAATCCTATTTTCATCCCAACCTCCTTGTCAACGCATGCAAAACATTGCATGTGTTTTATGCCAAATTGCCAATTCATCCCATGTTAAAAACACGGGTATTCTTGGCTTATTAATAAACGGCCGGGTAAAACCCGGCCGTTTGTCTCTCTTATATAAGCTCTCTTTTCTGATAGCTGGTGTGGAGCAGTTCATGCGACTTTTCACCGTAGAACTCTCCGAGGTATTCCTCATATAGCTTCATCACATCTTCATTTTCATGCGATTTCCTCTTGGCCTTTCCCTTGTCTTCCCTATATATGGCTTCCGCTCTTTTTTTCAGGATGCTTTCGTCACCTTGATGGTAGGGCTGCCCCCCGCCGCCTATGCATCCTCCGGGGCAGGCCATGATCTCTATTGCATGATAATCGACCTTTCCGTCACGGATGTCTTCAAGCAGTTTTCTGGCATTTCCAAGGCCGTGCGCTATGCCGATCTTCACGTCGAGATCACCTATTGTCACAGTGCCTTCCCTTATTCCTTCAAACCCCCTCAATTGATGGTAGTCGACATTTTCAAGGGTTTCGCCTGTCAGCCAGTCGCATGCGGTTCTAAGCGCCGCTTCGATAACACCGCCGGTGGTCCCGAATATAACACTTGCGCCGGTTGATTCACCCATGGGGTTGTCAAATTCCTCATCGGGAAGATCGCTGAAATTGATTCCGGCTTCCTTTATCATATGAGCAAGCTCCCTTGTTGAAACCACGTAGTCCACGCTTTGCATCCCGTTTGTGTTCAATTCAGGCCTTGCCGCTTCGTACTTTTTGGCAAGACACGGCATGACCGATACAACGACCAGTTTTTCGGGATCCACGCCCATTTTCTCCGCAAGATATGTTTTAACAACGGCGCCGAACATC
The DNA here is from genome assembly GCA_964636935.1 of uncultured Clostridiaceae bacterium. Lineage (GTDB taxonomy): Bacteria > Bacillota > Clostridia > DUPQ01 > DUPQ01 > JAFGQE01. The sequence goes on along the minus strand of CAZWVS010000012.1, from coordinate 20,120 downwards.
TCATGTGGCGATTTACATGTGGAAGGCACGTCCAGAAGATCCGGGAACTGGTGTTCAAAGAATTTCACCCAGGCCGGGCAACAGCTTGTCAGTATCGGGAGCCTTCCCCCGTGCTGCAGCCTGTGGACAAATTCCGAAGCTTCTTCTATTATTGTCAGGTCGGCTGCAAAATCCGTATCGAACACCTGGTCGAATCCCATTTTGCGGAGCGCCGCCGCCATTTTCCCGGTGACTATGCTGCCGGTTTCCATTTCGAATTCTTCTCCGAGGGCGACCCTTACTGCGGGAGCGGTCTGCACGACCACGACCTTTTCAGGATCGAGAATGGATCTCCAAACATCCTTGATGTTGCTTATTTCAGTCAAAGCGGCAGTGGGGCACACTGCTACGCACTGTCCGCAAAACGTGCACATCGTGTCTATCATGGGAAGGCCGAAGGCCGGCCCCACCACTGTTTCAAACCCTCTTCCTATACCTGAAAGTATCCCGCATGTCTGCACTTCGTTGCACATTGTTTCACATCTTCTGCAAAGTATGCATTTGTCCAGGTTCCGGTATATCGAGTAGCTTGATGAATCGGGTTCATAAGTTGATTGTTCACCCTCATAGCTTATATCCCTCACGCATAAGTCGGCCGCCAGCTGCTGCAGTTCGCACTGCTGGTTTTTTTCACAGGTGAGACAGTCCTTTGGATGGTCCGACAACAGCAGTTCCACCATGGTCCTTCTTGCTTTTACAGAGCGGGGCGTATGGGTGTTGACAACCATGCCCTCGCCTACCTTGGTCGAACATGAAGGCGCCAACGGGCCCCTTCCCTCTATCTCCACCACACATACCCTGCAAGAGGAGCTGCGGTTTACAGCTTTTAGGTCATGCAGGTTCAAATGGCACAGTGTTGGAATCTTTATGTTGATTTCCTTCGCCGCTTCAAGAATGGTGTAGTTTTCCGGTACGGACACCTTTGTTCCGTTTATAGTTAAATTCACTTTTTTCATGTGTAAACTCCTTAGCCTTTTATTACTGCGTCAAACTTACATGCCTTGTAGCAGGCACCGCACTTGATGCATTTGTCCTGATCGATTTCATGCGGCTCCCTTACTTTTCCGCTTATGCAGGAAACAGGACATGCTTTTGCGCACATTGTGCAGCCTATGCATTTTTCCTTGTCTATCTCGTATCTTGTCAGTTTCGTGCAAACACCGGCCGGACATGTTTTATCCTTTACATGGGCGATATATTCATCATAAAAATACTTTATTGTGCTCAGGACCGGGTTCGGGGCTGTTTGACCAAGGCCGCAGAGGGATGAATCCTTTATTATCGCACCAAGTTCCTTAAGTCTTTCTATGTCCTCCTCAGTTCCGTTTCCGTCTGTTATTTTCTTGAGGATTTCATGCAATCTTTTATTGCCGATTCTACACGGCGTGCATTTCCCGCATGATTCCTCCATTGTGAACTCGAGATAGAATTTGGCCACATCGACCATGCATGTGTCTTCGTCCATTACGATCATTCCGCCGGAACCCATCATTGAACCGATGTTTTTCAGGCTTTCGTAATCTATGGGGACATCCAGGAATTCCGCCGGTATGCAGCCTCCCGACGGTCCGCCGGTCTGGACGGCCTTGAATTTTCTTCCGTTCATTATCCCCTCGCCTATGTCAAAAACGATTTCCCTCAGGGTTGTACCCATGGGAACTTCAACAAGCCCGACCTGTTTGACGTCGCCGGCAAGCGCGAAAACCTTTGTGCCTTTGCTGGTTTTTGTGCCTATGGAGGAGAACCATTCGGCTCCTTTATTGAAAATGACCGGAATGTTGGCAAGGGTTTCCACATTGTTCACGGTTGTGGGTTTCCCCCAAAGACCCTTTTCAGCGGGGAAGGGCGGTTTAAAAGTAGGTTCGCCCCTTTTACCTTCTATGGAATGTATAAGCGCGGTTTCCTCTCCGCATACGAAGGCACCCGCTCCGTATTTGATTTCTATGTCGAAGGAAAATCCGCTTTCCATTATGTTTTCACCCAGAAGTCCATTTTCATAAGCCTGTTCCATTGCGATTTTAAGCCTCTTTATCGCCAACGGGTATTCAGCCCTTATATATATGTAACCTTTTGACGCGCCTATGGCATAACCGCATATGGCCATTGCCTCGAGCACGGCCTGCGGATCCCCTTCAAGTATGCTCCTGTCCATGAAAGCTCCCGGGTCCCCTTCGTCGGCGTTGCATATTATGTATTTTTGATCCGCTTCGTTTTGCTGAGCGAACTGAAGTTTGAGTCCAGCCGGAAACCCTCCGCCGCCACGGCCCCTGAGACCGCTTTGTTTAAGGACTTCGATTGCATCCACCGGTGTCATTTCGGAAAGAACCTTGCCAAGAGCCGCATATCCGTCCCTTGCTATGTATTCCTTTATGTTTTCAGGGTCTATCACCCCGCAGTTTCTCAAAGCTATCCTAAGCTGTTTTCGATTGCCCATATCGCTACCTCCGTTCAGTCGATCGTCTCAAATGCTTTTTCAATTACATATTCTTCGACGATCTCACCTTTTATAATGTGATTCTTAATAATTGACTTGGCTTTTGCGCTGTTTATGTTTCCATAAAGCACCGGCTCTTTTCCGGGTATCTTTATTTCAACCGTCGGTTCGGAGTGACACGCCCCCATGCAGCCCGTTCTGACAACTTGGACGTTTTTCAATCCCTGTTTCATGATCTCGCCGGCTATGGAATCGAATACATCCCCCGCGCCGGCCGCATATCCGCAAGTGGCCATTCCCACAAGAACCCTTATGGTTTTTGAATTGTCCGTGTATTCTTTTGAATACTGCTTTTTAAGTTTTCCCAATTCCTTCGCAGATTTGATTTTTTCCATTATACCGCCCCGCTTTCCGCATCAACCAGAATCCTGTCCAAGTCTTCAATCCCGACGCGTCCGTGGACTTTCCCGTCGGTCATGACAACCGGCGCAAGCCCGCAGGCGCCGACGCACCTGAGTGAATCAAGGGTGAATTTACCGTCTTTGGTTGTCTCTCCCACTTTGATTCCAAGTTTTTCCTGGAGTGACGACAATATCTCGGAAGCGCCTCTTACAAAACAGGCCGTTCCCATACAGACGGATATGGAATGTTTTCCGGGTTTGCGGAGTTTG
>CAZWVS010000012.1:0-16966 GCA_964636935.1 uncultured Clostridiaceae bacterium | reverse complement strand
AAATTACATGTTCCCCTTTCGGCTCCTCGGTAAAATATGAATAGAATGTGACCACTCCGTTTATTTTTGCCGAAGGTATTCCCATTTTTCTTGCAACATGCAACTGGATCTCCTTCGGAAGATAACCGAACAGCTCCTGCGCCTTGTGGAGGATTTCAATCAAATCCCCTTCGCCGCCCTCCATCCCTTCGATGAATTTATCAAGTTCCAGGTATTTTTCTTCATTAATAACATTTTTGCACATTTTCAGACACCTTTCGTGTTTTTTAAACATACGATTCCTTTATGCCAAACAGTATTCTACATCATATGTTTTGGCTCAACAAGATGAAAAAAGCAATTTTGTTAAAAATTTAACACTTTTCATAGAAATTTAGTGCAAGTACAACAAAAATGCCCGTCAGCCTGTAAATATTAAGCTCGATCATCTCCTCATTTTTTACTGAATGCCCCTTCTCCAAAATGCCCGATTATCCTTTTTCTTGCATTCGGATGAACTTCCTCCGGATTCAACCCCTCCAGGTATTCAGCTCTTACAGGGAAAAGCTCACGCCCGGAAACCAGTTTCCCGTCTTTCACCAGACCGTCTTCCGGTCTTTTTGACAGTATGCCTATGAGCCGGTCCTTCCACTTTCCCAAAAGGCCGGAGTATTCGTTTTTAGCCGCCAGGTTCATAAGTTCACCGGGGTCGGCCTCCAAGTCGAACAACTGCTCGCCGCCATGAACGGTGTCATAGCAATACTTGTATTTCCCGTCTGTGACAAACTGCACACCCATGAGGTCCCCGCAGGTGTGTTCCCCGTGTATGAACTCCCGTCTTTCTATTCTTTTGTTGTATAAGGGCCCCATTATATCCACACCCTCCACATTGTCCGGTATTTCCACTCCTGCGGCTTTTAGAACGGTGGGCATTATGTCCATGTGCGTGACCGGTGTGTCATCCCTTCTGAAACCCTTTGTCGTGTTGACCGTCTGGATCATGGTGTCCGGCGTCCTTATTATAAGCGGGATCTTTGTCGAACCCTCGTACGGGAAGATCTTCCTCCATGTGAAATGGTCGCCCAGCAGGTCGCCGTGGTCGCTTGAGAATATTACAATTGTGTTCTTCAGGTGTTCCGTCCTTTGAATGTGGTATAGAAGCTTGCCTATCTGGTGATCGATATGGGTTATATGCGCGCAGTAGGCCCTTATTGCGATCTGTCTGTCATCTTCGTCCTTGACCCCTATCATGGGTGAGTTGGACGCGGTTTTTTTCCTGTATCCGTCGGGTTCCCAGTCCCCTGATAGAGCGGGGCGGAAGTTCATATCCCTGTACATGTCGTAGTAGTCCGTCGGAGGATCAAGGGGGGGATGTGGCCTGTGGAATCCCACCTGCATGAAAAACGGCCTGCTTTCATCCCTTGACATCATCTCTTTCAAGGCGGTGTCGGCTGTCCATTCCGTCGGATGCAGATAGTTGTCGTAAGTCCAAGGCATGTAGCAGAACCCGTTGTTGTCGTAATTGTCGGCCGTATCTTTTACTGTGTCCCCGGTCTGCTCGCCAAGCCATATGTGATAATCGCTTTTTTCACCGTCAATCCAGTTTTGCGGATCATACAACCTGTTTATTTCAAAACCCATTTTCGCCCTTCTGGGATAAAAATGGGTTTTCCCGACATTGATGGTCTGATATCCCGCGTCCCTTAAACATCCGGGCATGGTAACTGGATATGTCCAAGGTATCCCGTCCATATAGCCGATACGGTTGCACGAGGAGCCGCTCATCCCCGTAAGCAGGCTGGCTCTTGCCGGAATACAGCTGGGAGTGGCGCTGTAGGCGCCTGTGTATGTCATGCCTTCCCCCGCAAGCTGATCCAGAAAAGGCGTCTTTACCTTGTGTCCGAGGCTTCCGAGAAAATCCCCCCTCCACTGGTCCGCAAAAATAAACAATATGTTCGGTCTGCCCATTTGTGACACCTCCGGTTTCATTATATCACTTTGAAACACGGGCGCATGCCTGATAACACGGGAAATCCCATGCAGGACCCTATTCTGTTAATTCGAGAATTTCAACAAGCTCTTCGGGCCCCGTGCGGAATCTGGATCCCCTGCCTTCATAAAAACCGTGTTTTTCTATCATATGTATGTTTAAATCCGACCAGTATACGGACCTGTTCAGCCTTTTGTTGAAAACCCTGGTGTTGGTCTTGAGGGCCTTTTCATTATCCGAAAAGGGACAGGGTATGTATCCCCTGTGGTCGTCTACGATGATTTCACAGTCCACCTCCCGCACCGGATTCCCGGGGTTCTCTTTCCCTTTGTCCGTATACCTTTTCATTCCTGCGGCTATTTGTTCATGGCTCAACCCCATGGACTTGACCGTGTTTTCATCTTCTTTAAGTATGTCTTCCAGGTTCCTGGTGTCTTCTCCCAGAAAGCCTTCTGCGGAATATGCCCCCGGAGACAGGTTTTCCTGAATTTTTTTCATTTTCGGTGTTTGTTTCATAAGACCACCCTAAAATTTGTCATAGTAAATCCTATCCTCGCCAAAATCGACGGATACAAGCGTTTTAATACATGCCCCTATCATTCCCGGACTGCCGCAAAGATAAGCGTGTCTGCCTTTGCCGCTGTCAACATGCCTTTTCATGACATCCGTTACAAGCCCGGTCTCCCCTTCCCATTCGTCTTCCGGCTGCGGATTCGAAAGCGCCGGTATGTATTTGAAATTCTTGTTTTCCCTTTCCAGTTTTCTGAACAAATCTTCATAATACAGGTCCTTTTTTGAAACGGCGCCGAAAAACAATATCATTTCCTTGTCCAAACCCTTTTCAATTATATCGAGTATTATTGACTTTATGGGCGCAAGCCCCGATCCTCCCGCCATGAATACGTATTTGTCGCTGCCGTCCCTCTGATAGAAATCCCCGTATGGGCCTGTCATCCTGATTGTGTCCCCTACCTTTAGATGATCGTGCACATATGTGGTGCAAATTCCTCCGGGTACCCTTCTTATGATGAATTCCAATGCTTTTTTGTCAGAGGGCACCGAAGATATCGAATAGGCCCTTATTGCTTTTTCCCTCACCTTGTCGTAGGGCTTTGATTCCAGCTGCATGAATTGTCCGGCCCTGAAGTCGACTTCTTCGTCGACTTCCAATCTTATTTCCTTTATGTCGTGGGTGAGGTCCGTGATGCGCGCCACCCTGGCATTGTATTCCTTTACATTGAAAAGCGCCTCGGGTATGTATATTTTCAAGTTACCCTTGATTTTGACCTGGCAGGACAATCTCACCCCTTCGGCCATCTCCTCTTCCGATATGAAAGGCTCTTCAGTGGGAAGAAACGGTCCGCCTCCTTCCGCCACCCTTACTTTACACAATCCGCACGTGGCCTTGCCGCCGCAGGCCGAGGATATGAAGATTTTGTTCTGCGCAAGCGCCGACAGCAATGTGACCCCGCCGTCCACGACATACTTTTTTTCGCCTTCGTTGATGTCAATCTCGCATTCGCCGTAATTGTTTAAAAACTTTTCAGCGACGACGATCATTATCGACAAAGCCGTCGATATGCCGGTTATGCTGAGGATTGTAGTAAGTATCTCCATGTCCCTCCCCCTGCTGTCACTGTATCGTGAATATTCCCGCAAAACCCATGAAAGCCAGCGCCATGAGTCCTATTGTTATAAATGTGAGCCCCGGGCCTTCAAGCCCCGCAGGGACTTTGCTTTTTCCCGTTTTCTCCCTGATGGCCGCCAATACGGAAATGGCCAGCCACCACCCGAGTCCGCTTCCCGCTCCGAACAGCAGGGTCTGTGTGAAATTATATTCCCTGATCACCATGAAAAGGCTTATCCCGAGTATTGCGCAATTTACAGTGATTAAAGGGAGAAATATGCCAAGCTTGATGTGCAGGTCGGGAAGGAACCTGTCCATGGCCAGTTCTATGACCTGCACCGAGGCTGCTATGACAATTATAAAAATCACGTATCTAAGGTATTCAATGCCAAGCGGAACAACTACAAGACGGTAAATCACGAAATTTATAACCGTTGTGAAAACCATTACAAGCATTACAGCCTTGCCAAGTCCGGAAGCGGTCTTGAATTCATTGGAAACGGATATGAACGAACACATTCCCAGGAAATTCGACAACACCATGTTGCTTGTGATTATCGATGCGAAAAATATTATAAACGGGCTGACCGGCGGACTGGTCATATCATGCTCCTTTCTTACTTGGCCTCTTTCCGGACCTGCCTTTTTTTCATGATTCCGGATGCTATCCATATGAATATGGCTATCATGAAAAAGGCTCCCGGCGGCACCACCATCATTGTCCATTTTGTAAAGCCGATAAAATCGACATTGTATCCGAAGATTGTCCCGAACCCCAGGAATTCCCTCACCAACGCGATACCGAGCAATATCACGGTATAGCCCACACCTGCGAAAAGACCGTCGAAAAACGATATGACCGGCGGGTTTTTCCTTGCGAAAGCCTCCGCCCTTCCCATTATGATGCAATTGGTTATAATCAATCCTACATAAGGGCCCAGGGCCTTGCTTATATCCGGAAGGTTCGCTTTTATGAAAATATCCACCAATATGACATATGCCGCAATCACCAGGGTCTGGACTATCATCCTTATCCTGTCGGGGATCATCTTTCTCATCGCGGATATGGTGAGGCTCGAAAATGCGGTAACAAACATAAGTCCCACGCCCATTACGAGGGAGTTGTCCATGCGGTTGGTGACCGCCAGGGCCGAACAGATACCAAGTATCTGCCTTATTACAGGGTTGTCCCTCCATAAATTCCTATAGAAAACAGTCTTGATCTCATTCATCGGCCGATTCCCCGTTTTCTTTCAAAATTTCAGGCGCAAAATCGTTTATTATACTCAAAACGGCATTGGACGAGGAAGTGGCCCCCGTTATCGCATCGATTCCCGATTCCTCCCCGTAGGAAAGGCCTCCCGAAAGGGATACGCCCCTGAACTGCTCCTTGTACCACTGCTCGTCTATCCTTCCTCCCAGGCCGGGGGTTTCGTTCTGTTCCGTAAAGGCTATGCCCGCCATTTTCCCGGTACCTGTTTCAACCGCTATATATCCGCGGATGGTGCCCCAGAGGCCCGCCCCTTGAAAGGGGACCGCAAAAACTTCTTTTCCGTCATCCCTTACGGCATGATAATTTTTAATCCCGTCTTTTTCCGTTTGTGTCACTTTTTCTTCAAAATAAGCGAATATGTCTTCCCCTTCATATTCAACCCCCATGGAATAAAGGATGGCCCCCATTCTTGCAATTTCCTCATTCTCCTCCACCTTGTTCTTATAAGCGGCATTCACAACCGCTAAAATTGCGGAAATCACAAGGCTTATCACCGTCATGAAGATTATTGTGTATGTATAGCCTTTCTTCATGCGGGTTTCCTCTCTTTCTTAGATATGTTTTTAAGGCTCCTCTCAAGAAGAGGGACAAACATGTTCCCCACAAGTATCGCAAACATCATGCCCTCGGTGAAAAGCGAAAACACCCTTATCACAACAGTAATCATGCCTACGGAAAATCCGAAAATCATACGGGCGGTGTCGTTGGAGGGCGAAGTCACGGGATCCGTAACCATGAACACCGTTCCGAACAGGAAGCCGCCGGCCAGCACCGAATATATCGGGGAGGCGGGAACTATTCCGGCAATATATAAAATTGAGTCGAGAACCAAAAACCCGGCCAGGCATGAAAGCATTGTCTTCCATGAAGCCGTTTTAGTCACAATCAGATATACCGCGGCAATCACAATGAGAATCGCGGCTGTCTCACCTATGGAGCCTGCCGTCGAACCGCTTGCCAGCTTCCACAAACCGCCCGCTTCCCCGGATTTCCCCAGTTCGATAAGCGGGGTGGAGCTTGTGGCGGCGTCCACCGTGTTAGCATACTTTATCAGTCCTCCCGGGAAGCCTTTGAAAGGCTCCGTCCAGCTCACTGTCATAAAGGCGGGAAAAGAGATATAGACAAAACATCTAGCGGCGATGGCCGGATTGAATATGTTTCTGCCAAAACCGCCGAAGGCCCCTTTTGCGAACACAATCCCGAAAACTATCCCCACTCCCGCAATCCAGAAAGGCGCGGACGGCGGCATGGTCAGGGAGAAAAGCATGCAGCTTACAAAAACAGCTTCACTGATTTTCGCTTTTTCACCTTTTATGGACCTCATTATCAAATACTCCGCCGCAACCCCGCACAAAGTGACAACCAGCATCATCACAAGCACCCTGAGCCCGAAAAGATATACGGAGTAAAGCACAATCGGAATCAGGCTGTACAATACCCTGCGCATAATATTCTGTTTCATAAGTATCTTGTCAATTTTCATTCTTTTCCCCGATTGCATGAGTGTATATGGATATTATATATATTTACCCGGTCAAATTAAAGCTTTTTCCCATAGGAACTTTTTTATGTCCGCATTTTTGATATAATCGAATCATCTTGAAAAAAGGGGCTGATGAAATGACCGTAAGGAAAAAAACCATAGGCATACTTACAAGCGGCGGCGACTGTCCGGGTCTGAATGCGGCGATAAGAGGCGTCGCCAAACCCCTTGCCGAAAAATACGATATGACCGTCATAGGTTTTTCCAACGGCTTCCGCGGCCTTATGAACGGCGACTTCAAAGTTTTGCGTCCCGACGACCTTTCCGGAATACTCACAATCGGGGGAACCATACTCGGGACCAGCCGGGAACCGTTCAAGCAGCTTAAAAAAAGCCCTGAAAAAATAGACAAAATGATTGAAAACTACAACAAGTACAAACTTGACTGTCTTGTGGTCCTCGGGGGGAACGGAACTCACAAGACCGCCAACCTGCTGAGTAAAAAAGGCCTTAATGTAATAGGTCTGCCAAAAACCATAGACAACGACCTTTTCGGAACGGATTTCACCTTCGGCTTCCACAGCGCAGTGGATATCGCAACCGGCGTAATAGACCGGATCCACTCAACCGCCCAGTCCCATGGCAGGGTCATGATAATAGAATTCATGGGTCACGATGCTGGATGGCTCACACTTTATGCCGGTATTGCAGGAGGGGCCGATGTCATATTGATTCCCGAACTCCCCTACTCAATCGACAGGGTTATTGAAAAAGTGGCTCAGAGACAGGTGGAAGGAAAGAAATTTTCAATCATAGCCGTAGCGGAAGGCGCAAAAACCATGGACGAAGCCAAGATGAAGAAAAAGGAATATAAGGAATACTATTCATCCCTGCCGTATCCTTCCATGGGATACAAGGTTGCAGCGGAAATAGCAGCCAAGGCGGCTTATGAGATAAGGGTCACCGTACCCGGTTATCAACAAAGGGGCGGACAGCCCAGCCCTTATGACCGGGTTCTCGCCACCAAGTTCGGGACATACGCCGCAAAAATGATTCTCGATAGCGAATACGGCAAAATGGTCGCTATAAAAGACAACAGGCTTATGGCGATACCCCTCGAGGAAATTGCCGGGAAAACAAAGCTGGTGCCCAAAAACCACCGGCTTATCGCTTCTGGCAGGATGCTGAACACCAGTTTCGGACAGCCCCGGAAAACCTGATTCCGCTTACCGGTAAAAAACAGATATGTATGCCGCCGCAGCCAGCATTGCAAAAAATCCCGTGATTTCCATGGCAATGCCGTTCACCCCCATCTCCTTTGTTATCCCCCTTTTGATTATTGCAGTCTTTTTCAGAATTTTCACATATATCAGATAACCCGCACCCAGGCTGACAAAGAAGATGACGGTGTTCCTTATATATTCAGATATCTCCACATGCACATGCGTGTTAAAAACGGCATCTATCACAACAGGTCCCGCGAGTCCCATCCCAAGGCATAAGGCGGCCATTACGCTAAGCGACATTTTTTTCCATATGTCCACTTTGATTTTTTCAATTTCGCTTTCCCCGAAAAATATCTGGGAAATTTTTATAAAGGATATTATCGTCCCCAGATTAATGAAAATTACAAAATATTCTATAACGCTTCCCGCAAATCCGTGCTCTATGAAGTATTTGGATATGCTGCCGTTGAAAAGCGGGGCCCCGGTTATCCCGAGCATTGCCGCAAAAGCCGTCACACTCACATATGGCATGGCTTTGAAAACCCCCCTTATTTTTGTCACATTCCTGGTGCCGTATGCCGATATGACCACCCCCGCCGTAAGAAAGAGCAGGCTCTTGAACACCGCATGGTTCAAAGCATGAAGCACCCCTCCGTAATATGCCTCCTCCCCCTTTGAAGCAAGACCCATAAGAACGAGCCCCATCTGACTGACCGTGTGAAAGGCAAGTATCCTTTTTATGTCTTTTTGAGATATCGCAAGCACGAACCCCACAATTCCAGTTGCCACGCCTATCAACAGGAAAGCGACATCGACCTCTATCACGGGCAGGAAAACCTCCCTTGCGCGGATGAACATGAAAATACCGCATTTTACATACAGTCCGGAAAGAACAACCGATATTATAACGGGGGCCGAAGGGGTCGCATGGGCTTTCGGAAGCCAGCTGAAAAGCGGAATGAAGGCACATTTTAAACAAATCCCCGTCATTATAAGGGCAAATGGAAGGACCATCGCGCCGGGATTTTCGACAGAATGCATGCCGGTTTCTATCAAATCCATATCAAGGGTTCCGAAGGTCCTGTACAAAAAAGCGGTACCGAGCAGATAGAAAGTCATGGCTGCGACATTCGTGACCAGATACAGCATCCCGTCATACATGGATCTCCGGTCTTTTTTAAACATTATCAAAACCGCCACCACAATGGTGGAAACCTCCGTAACCACATAGAGGTTGAACAGGTCCCGTGAAAGGAAAATGGTTATAACGAGGGATTGAAGGACCAGAAAGAAAAAGACAAACCTGTTGTTCATGAACCTGTCCACAAGACCGAATGCAAAGCATATAAGGAATATCAACGCAGTCAACATAAGCATGGCTCCTGAAAGATTGTCACACCATAAGGTTATGGTCGCCGCCTTGTTGAAATCGCCCAATATGTATTCAATGGGTCCGTGATTCAATATATAGATGAAATTCACAATAGTCATGGCCAGAAGCATGAGCTGAAGAATCAGCGCCACCCATATGGCCTTTCTTCCCGGCACAAGAAAAAACGCAAGCCCTGCGACAACGGGTATGAGAATAAAGAAATACAATGCCATCGAGAATCAACACTTCCTCTTATATATTAAAACCTGCCTTTTGCGGTTTATGCTCTTTTCCGTATAAGAATCCGCCACCGTCATGTGATGAAATGAACCGCCGCGGTTATCAGAACGAAAAAAGCAGCCATACTGACACCGATTCCATTTACACCCGGTTCCAGAGAAAATCCATTTTTCACGCAATCGGCCTTTTTCAAAAGCTTTGAGTATATCAGATACCCTGCAGCAAGGCTGGCGAAGAAAATTATGGAGTTTTTTATATATCCGGCCAAATCCAGGGAAACATTGTAATGAAAAACTTCGTTTATGACTATTGTGCCGGTCATTCCCATTGTCAAACACAATACGCCCATTACCGTCAGGGATCCTTTTTTCCAAATGTCCGTGTTAATCCATTTTTCCCCTCGTCCCCCGAAAAATATCTGTGAAAACTTTATAAAATACAATATCGTACCCAGGTTGATCAGTATCACGGCATATTCCGAAATACTTCCTGCAAACCCATGTTCTATGAAATATTTGGATATGCTGCCATTGAAAAAAGGAGCCCCCGTTATACCCAGCATTGCGGCGAAAGCCATCACACTCACATACGGCATCCTTCTGAAAACGCCTCTTATTTTGGTGATGTTCCTGGTACCGTATTTAGAAATTATGATGCCTGCGAAAAAAAACAGCAGGCTTTTAAAAACAGCATGGTTCAACATGTGCAGGACGGATCCGTAATATGCATCGCCGCTTCCCGATGAAAGCCCCATCAATACAAGTCCCATCTGGCTGATGGTGGAATAAGCCAGCATCATTTTTATGTCGTTTTTCATTATTGCCAGAACGAATCCCGCCACTCCCGTCGCAATGCCTATCAAAAGGAATATGTCATCCGCCACCAGCGCGGGTTCGAACATTTCCCTGAAACGTATGAACATGTAAATCCCGCATTTCACATAAAGGCCCGACAGCACAACGGACACTATGGACGGGGCCGAGGGGGTGGCATGGGCATTGGGCAGCCAGTTGAAAAGCGGTATGAAAGCGCATTTCAGACTGACCCCTGTCATAATAAGCGCAAACGGGAGTGTCATGGACCTTGAATTTTCAACCGCATGCATCTTCGCCCCCACAAGATCCATGTCCAGGGTTCCGAACGTCCTGTACAACATTGCCGCTCCGAACAGAAAAAACGACATGGCGGCGATATTTGTAATAAGATACATCATTCCGTCATACATGGACCTGGTGTCTTTTTTAAACATTATGAGAACCGCGACTATTATGGTCGAAACCTCCGTGACAACATAAATATTAAATATGTCCCTTGACAGAAAAATGGCCATTATAAGGGCTTGCAAAATCGTAAAGAAGAAAATGAACCTGCTGTTCATAAACCGGTCCATCAGGCCGAAAATGAAACACATCAGAAAAATAAAGGCGGTAAGCATGAGCATTGCTCCAGCCAATATGTCGCATCTTAGGCTTATTCCCGCTATTTTTGCAAATCCGCCGATGACCGCCTCAACAGGTCCGCTATTCCTTATTGCCATAAAATTATATATGGAAAGTCCGAGCAGGAAAGCCTGCAGACCGAAAACAAAACGCATTATGTTCTTGCCGGGTATCAAATAAAGAAGTATTGCCCCGACAACGGGAATAAGTATAAATGCATATAGAATCATTCGTCCCTGTTCTCCATTCTGTGTTTGAGCGCCTTCTGCCAGTTTGTAGTGCCGTATTTATGATACATGGCGATAAACATTATCAGCGCCACTGCCGTAACGGAAATCCCCACTACTATTGCTGTTATGACCAGGGCCTGTGGAAGGGGGTCCGCCGGCACGAAAGCGTCTCCTCCGGTAAAGATCGGCGGCATGCTTTCCGCCGTGCGGTTGATCGATAGAAAATACAATATGACGCCTCCGCTCATTATGCCGAGTGAAATTATGGTCTTTATAATATTCCTTCTGGCGCAAAGTCCGTACACCCCTATGAAAAAAAGTATTATTGCCGTGTTTTCGGCATTTAAAAAATTAATCTTCATCCCCTCCTTCAATGGCGGCGAATGTGAAGAAAACGACTGTGAGTCCGCAGCTTACCTTGATCCCTATCAGTATGCCTATCGCCATATTGTAAATATCGTTGAAAAACGGGACTACTTCCCTGAAACCTATCAATATGGCCAGAGTTGCCAATGCGAGTATGAAAATTAATATTATTTTGTCCAGTCTCTGCAAAAATCCCATATCAGAGGAACCTTCCGGATAAACAAGATATCTGCACATGAAAATGGCCACAAGCACGGCTCCACCCTGGAAACCGCCGCCGGGTTGTGATATGCCGGTCATAATTATATACATCCCGAAAAGTATTATTACGGGATATATGAATTGCAGGACATCTTCCAGTATTTCCGAACTGTGGTTTTCATCAATCATTTTCATCACCGCCCTCCTTTTCCCATTCCGCGGCAAAATAAGCCACGGCGCTGACGGCGGAGGCCAGAAGAAGGGCTTCGAATATGGTGTCGAACATCCTGTATCTTAGATATATCGCTGTTACGGCGTTGCTCATTCCGGATTCCTCCAAAGAATTTTCCATATAATAATCAAAGGCATCCGGATTCATGGTTTCCCTATTCATACCCGCCAATATAAGAACGGCGGAGCAAATGATAAAAACCGATGCCAGCAGCAATATTCGTCTTTTTCTTTCTACAGTCATAAAACTACTCCATTATGAATTCGATGGTATAACCCGCCTCGGTGAATTCCTCTTTCACCCCTTCTATATATTCGACTATTTCCCCCACATGGTAATTCTGTATGGATCCGTAAACACGGAAATGGGCGTCCCTTCTTCTTACTATGAGGTCCCAGCCTTTCTTTTTAATTATCTCCTCCAGTTCTTCGGTGGTGTAAACGATCTGTGGTTCCAGGTCCTTGTTTGAACAATAGGATTCCATTTTTCTAAGCAGCGCGTTACGGCGCCTGGTCAATCCCGTGCTTCTGTACGCATGTCTTCTTTCATTTGTATAATAAATCGTGAACACTTTATATTTTTGCAATGCGGATAGATAAATGACAGTGGCTATCGTGCTTCCTATGACCGCCTCGGCAAGGGCTGCGTCCGGCGCCCCGAGCAGGATGTATACAAAAGCGCTGGTTGCTGAAAAAACCGCAAGAAATATCACCGCGCGTCTAAGTTTGGGTGTCTGTATAGCCATAAAGGCAAATACCATCATGGTGATGTAAAGCACTTTTTCAATCGCCGGGAGCATCTTTCCCCTCCTCATGTATCCTATATCCCCCGTGGTAGGCCGAATGGGCTATTGCATGGGTTATTACAGGATTGATCAGCATCACAATGCCTATTAGCAACAAAACCTTGAGTGAAAACCATGAAAACCCTTCTTTTATAAGCGCACCTGCACATATGATTAAAAATCCCACCGTATCGACCTTGGCGGCAATAAGTATCCTTGAATAAAAATCCCTGAACCTGTAGATTCCCAAAACACCGATCAGGACAAAAACAAGGCCTATGCACATTACTATAAAAGCGATTATATCTCTTGCAGTCATCCTAAATCCTCCCTCTGTCCCTTACAAACCGGGCAATGAAAATCGTGCTGACAAAAACCAGTAGCGCATATGTCAGGGCTATGTCAAGCAAAAAATTCCTTTCAAATATGATGGCGCAGACCACTATGATCATTATAAGTTTCGACGACAGGAGGTTAAACCCCAGCAACCTGTCCCAGATTGTCGGACCGATGAGTATCCTTATCGCCGTGAGCATGGCCGCCGCCGCCAAAACATACGCAATAATGTCAATCATGTTTCGCCGCCTTTTTCAAAATCCTTTCCAAAGGTCCGTTTATAATCCTTGCGGCTTCAACCGGGTCGTCCGTTGTCTTGTCGAGCCAAAGCACTTTCAATCGCCTTCCCTTTTTATCTATGGTGACGGTTCCGGGGGTCAATGTTATTGAGTTCGCAAGGGTTGTAGCCGCAAGCCCTTCCGGAACATCGGTTTCAATATCGATTATCCCCGTGTTCGCATTTTTCTTAATGATATATGGGATGACCTGTATGCCGGCTTTTAGAATCCTGAACAAAAGAACCAGTGCGAACACGGTCAACATCGGCAGGTTTATGGTGTATGCGCTTGTGATTTTTACAGACGACAGGAAATAATTTGCAAACATGGCCGCTACAACGCCCAGCAGGAATCCTGTCAGTAAAATCGACACGGAGATATTTTCGTATAGAATACACCATACAATCACGCCGATTATGCCGAATTCAATGTAATAAATCACTTTTTTCATGTTTATTTTCACTTTCGATTATATATAAAGAATATCAAAATCCCGGAGTTTTATAAAGAAGATTATTGAAAATAACCGAGGATATTTTATTAATTGAAAATTTCGTTTTGATCTACCTGTCTGCCAGCCGTCCCGCTATCTGCTCCATGCGCGGGTAGCTGTGTTCAAAGAAGCTCTTGAACGATTCACAGTAAATGTTCAGGTCATCCCCCGGATCCCTGTATCTCCTGCACCCTCCCCTGCATAAAAAATACCATTTGCAGCCCTTGCACTTTTCATTCAGCCTGTCCCCCCTTTCAAGGAAAACTGCAAGGTTTTCGCTTTTTGTCATGTCCTCGAAGCTGTCTTTTTTGACATTTCCAATCACGTTGGATCCGAGCACATAAAAATCACAGGGGTATACGCTGCCATCCGCTTCTGTTACGAATTGACAGGAGCATCGTCCCGACATGCCGCAAGCCTCGGGTATATATCCGAGAAGAATCGCTATATAGTTGTCGAATGTCCTTATGACAGTCACCTGTCCCGACATTATATCCTCATACCATGCGTCGAATGTCTCATTGAGAAACCTTCCGTAAGCCTCTGGAGAAAGTGAAAAAGGATGCCCTCCCGGCTCCTCCCCCAGCGGGTCGAGACAGGGTATGTACTGGATGTAGTCGATTCCCTGCTTTTTGAAAAATTCATATGTCCGTACCGGGTTTTCAGCCGTCTTCGAAGTGACCACGGACAGCGCATTATATTCGACTTTGTATTTGTCGAACAGCCTTTTAGCATCCATAACACGCTTTAAAGTCGGTTTTCCCGAAATGTCGACCCTGTTTTCGTTGTGCACCGATGAAGGGCCGTCAATTGACAATCCCACAAGAAATTTGTTTTTTGCAAGAAAATCCGCCCAGCTTTCATCAATCACCATGCCGTTTGTCTGTATCGCATATTCGGTTTTTACATTTTTTTTGTTGACAAAGCCCGCCGTTTTTACAAAAAACCGGTAGAAGTCCAATCCCCTGAGCGTGGGCTCCCCTCCCTGGAATGCAAATACAACTCCGCCGTCGGCATACTCATAGGCCCTCTTTATCAGCCATTCGGCCGTCTCCTCTTTCATAAACCCTTTTTCATCAGTGCCTTCTTTTAGTTCGGGGGAGTGGTAGAAGCAATATTTGCACCTCAGGCTGCAAAACCCCGAAGAAGGTTTTATCAATACGTTTACTGTTCTTCCACGGAAATCATTCATTGTCACCGGCCTCTTCTTTTAATTTATACAGTTCCTTTTTCAATTCTTCCCTTATTTCGCCGTATCCGGGATCATCATATATGTTGTTCATCTCCGCCGGGTCCTTTTCCAGGTCGAACATCTCCCATTCGTCCGGAGTGTCCTGTTCTATCGAATTCGTGGTTCCAAGCGCCCTGCCGTAGTAATGGATCATTTTGTGCCTTTCGGTTCTGATACCGTAGTGGGCGGCCACATTGTGATGGGCCAGATGCATCCAGTACCGGTAATACATGGAATCCCTCCAGTCCGGCGTGTTTTCTCCCTCGAGTATGGGGACAAAACTTTCCCCCTGCATGAAATCAGGGGTTTCAAATCCGGCCATATCAAGAATAGTGGGTGCGAAATCAAGATTCAGCACCATCTTTCGGGAAACGGAGCCGCCCTTTATTTTTTTGGGATATTTCACAAGAAGCGGCATCCTGAGCGATTCTTCATACATGAACCTTTTGTCATACCAGCCGTGGTCGCCAAGGAAAAACCCCTGGTCGGAAGTGTAGATGACCATCGTGTCTTCATCGAGCCCTCTCTTTTCAAGAAGGTCGAGGATCCTGCCTATTCCGTCATCGACGGAAGCTATGCATCTCAGGTATTCCTTCATATATCTCTGATATTTCCATCTTTTAAGCTCTTCCTTCGTTTCAAACCTGACTTTTTCGCCTTCCCATGTGGTGTATTCAATCTTTGTCACATCTTCTGGTACGGGCAGTCTGTCCATCAGGTCATATCCTTCGGGGGTTTCTATTTTCAAATCCAGAGCGTTGAAATCGCTTTCGACCCTCATCATGGCCCTTTTCGCCGCCTCCGAACGGTTTTCATAATTGTCGAAAAACGTATCGGGCAGGGGTATGTCCGCTTCCTTGTACATGTCCTTGTGTTTATCGTCGGAAAGCCAGGGTCTGTGCGGCGCCTTGTGGTGGCACATCAGCATAAAAGGCTTATCACCTTTTCGTTTTTCAATCCACTCCATGCTTTTTTCGGTTATTATGTCCGTGACATAGCCTTCAAAGACTTTTTTCTCGCCCATTTCAATCATTGTCGGATTGAAATAATCACCCTGTCCGGGCAGGACGCTCCAGTAATCGAAACCCGTGGGATGGTGCCTCTCCCCCTGTCCGAGGTGCCATTTCCCGATCATGGCGGTTTCATATCCGTTTCTCTGCATGATTTTGGGCAGGTTTTCAAGCCGGTTGTCCAGATTGTCTCCAAGGGTCTTCACCCCGTTTATATGCGTATGCGTGCCCGTCAATATGACCGCCCTGCTTGGAGCACATATCGAATTTGTGCAAAAACAGTTGTCAAAACGCATTCCTTCTTCGGCTATCCTGTCCATGTTGGGGGTTTTGTTTATCCTGCTTCCGTAGCTTCCGATTGCGTGGCTTGCATGGTCGTCCGTCATTATAAATATCACATTCGGTTTTTTCATTTTGAATCCTTGCCTTCCTTTGTGTATCCTTTTATCTCCGGGACGGAGCCTGCGCCGTCTTGAAAAAGCAGCCCCTCGTCCTCACCCTTGTAATCGTCCGGTGGACGATATGTGTTGAACCTGTCCTTATACACCGCATCCTTGAATTTGCTGTCCTTTATTATTGTAACCAATTTTTTTCGCATCCCTTTTGTCATTTCATCATATATGCAGTCTTCGGCCCTGTTATGGCATTCCGTCGGATCCGCTTTCTTGTCGAAAAGCCATTCCTTGCTGTCGGGAGCCGAGTAGATGTATTTCAGGTTTTCCTCAACAAGCATATAGAGGGCTTTGTCGTATTTGTTGTACTGGCCGACAACCGGTCTTGTGTACTCCTCCTCGAAAAGGCACTGTCCGTCGTGATCCCCGTTTTTCCCAATACCTGCATATTCAAGAATCGTGGGAGCTATGTCCACCAGTGAAACCGGTTCATCCTTCTTCATGCCTTCCATGCACCCCGGATTCCTGACAATCAGCGGGACCCGCGCCGCGCCGTCCAGGAAACCCCTTTTTCCGTAACAGTTGAAATCCCCCAGCATCTCGCCGTGGTCGGAAGTGAATATGACCATGGTTTCCTCATATATGCCCTCGTCCCTCAGCTTTTGCATTATCCTGCCCACGTTGAAATCAATCAGTGAGATGCATGCGTAGTAATATGCCTGTATTATGAGTTCGAGCTCCAGGTCCCTCCCTTTGCTTTTATATTTATATCTGTTTTGTATCC
>CAZWVS010000011.1:0-21127 GCA_964636935.1 uncultured Clostridiaceae bacterium | reverse complement strand
GAAATACTGGCCAGCGGACGTGCACCTGATCGGCAAAGACATTCTCAGATTCCATACGATATACTGGCCAATCATGCTGATGGCGCTTGGAGTTGAGCTGCCCAAACAGATATTCGGACATCCCTGGCTCAATACAGGAACCGACAAGATGAGTAAATCCAGGGGGAATGTCATTTACGCAGACGACCTTGTGGGGCATTTCGGTGTCGACGCAATCAGGTATTTCGTGCTACACGAAACACCCTTCGCCCAGGACGGCACGATAACATACGACCTGGTGATCGAAAGGATAAATTCGGACCTTGCAAACATACTGGGGAACCTGGTCAACAGAACCGTAGCAATGGTCAACAAATATTTCGACGGTGTCGTTTTGAAACCCGGTGAACTCGAATCCGTGGACGAGGAGCTTGTGAACCTGGCTCTTTCAACACCTGCTTTGGGAGAAGCAAAAATGGACAAGCTGAGGGTGTCCGACGCGATCGGCGACATATTCACACTGCTCAGGAAAAGCAACAAATACATCGATGAAACCACTCCGTGGATTCTTGGCCGCGATGAAAGCAAAAAAGAAAGGCTTGCAACGGTGCTTTATAACCTTTTGGAAAGCATACGGTTCGCAGCGGTCCTTTTAAAAGCCTTCATGCCCGAAACTTCAAGAAACATGCTGGAACAGATTAATGCTTCATGCGACACATGGGAGTCCCTTGAAACATTCGACGGCATGAAAGCCGGCGATAAAGTCGGAGAGGGGAAAATACTTTTTGCGAGAATAGACGCAGAGGAAAAACTCGCTGAAATAGCAGCCGCCTCAAAAGAAGAAAAGAAGGCCGAAGAAAAACAGCCTGAACCGAAAGAGGACGCAACAATATCGATTGACGACTTCGCCAGGATGGAGCTCAGGGTGGCCCTAATAGAAAAAGTTGAAAAGGTGAAGGGGGCCGACAAGTTGCTGAAATTGAGTGTCGACCTGGGATATGAAAAAAGACAGATAATATCGGGAATAGCTGAATATTATGAACCCGAAGAGCTTGAAGGGAAAAAAGTCGTTATTGTGGCAAACCTTCCCGCCATTAAGCTAAGAGGCGAACTATCGCAGGGTATGATACTTGCCGCGGACAACAAACAAGTCCTGTCGATAGTCACGGTGGACAGGGACATTCCGCCGGGATCAAAAGTAAAATAATCAAACCTACACCCCGCCCGTTTCGACCGGCGGGGTTTCTTTTTCGGGTACGGTGAAGATGCCCCGTGTTGAGGGGGACAGGGAAATGACCGCCACAAAAACAATCAAAACAATTAAGTTCACCACCAGGAATATTATCGGAACAGGCACATTGTCCGACAGGAATCCGCCAAGGGCCATCCCCAGCGGTGCAAGGCCGGCTGAAATGGAAGATGCGAAGGCGAAAAACTTGCCCCTTTGAGCGGGGTCTATTATAAGCTGCAGGGTTGCGCTGATGATTATGTTAACAATGACAAGGAAGAATCCGCCGAAGAAGAAAAATAGAAGGATTGCAACATAGCCGAATACGAGGGAAAGCGCCAGGCATATCAGGCAGACAATCATACTTGTGAAGAAAATTTTGAACCTGTTCCTGTTGCCCACTTTTAAAAAGGACATCATAAGACCGCCGAGGAACATACCCAGTGTGAAGGCCGACATAACAAAACCGTATTTTTCAACCCCCAGGGATTCCGTTCGTTGAAAATAGGGCATCAGAGTCACTATGGAGGCGCTTAACATGAAGTTCATGAAGCTTGCAAGAAGATAGAAGTTCCGCACCCCTATGTGGGAAACCGCATATTTCACACCGCTTTTGAAATCATCCCAATATGAGTACACGGTGTCCCTCAAAACATCGGTGTCGCGTTGTGTTTTGATAAACATTTCGGATATGGCGGAAAGGATATAGGACACTCCGTTTATCAGGAAAATAAGAGGCGCCCCGAATGCCACATAAAGAATGCTGCCTGCCGGGGATGCGAATATCTCAGTTGCTGAATTCACCATGCTGTTGATCGACCCGGCGTTTGTTATCTTGTCTTTTGGAACCAGGTCGGGGACTATCGCCGTGGAGGCCGGATGGAAGAATGCCGATGCCGCCCCGGTAATCACGGCCACAATGAACACCATCCATACCTCGAGCAGATCCATGTATATTATCACCGTGGAAATTATTACTGCAACTCCACATACCAGGTCGGCGTATACAAGTATCTTGTTTTTTTGAAGTTTATCTATTAGCGGTCCGGCAAATGGAGCCACCAGCACCCTGGGCAGGGCCGACACGGCCATCAATGTGCCCATGATGGTGCCTGAACCTGTTTTATCGAGCACCCAGAAACCAAGGGCAACCGAATAAAGGATGCTTCCGAAAAGGGACACGAAGCGTCCCTGAACAAGAAGTATGAAATTTTTGTTCCATAACTTATTTGATTTCCCCAATTTCCACCCACCGGCCTTCATTGGCAGATTTTTCAACCGCGTCAAGAACCCGGCAGCACTCGTAGCCGTCCTTGAAATCAGGATAAGCCGCAGTACCCATTGAAATGGACTGCACAAATTCATACATCTCATGCACGAATGTGTGTTCATACCCGATCGTGTGGCCCGCCGGCCACCAGTATTTGCAATAGTTGTGTTCTTCTTCGGTTACGGATATTCGTTTAAACCCCCGTTGATATGAAGGGTCGTTGTTGTTGTAGTAAAGCAGCTCGTTCATGTTTTCAAATTCAAATTTCACACTGCCCTCACTGCCGTTTATTTCAAAAGACATCCCGTTTCTTCTGCCGTTGGCAAATCTTGTAGCTTCGAAGATTCCGGCTGCGCCGTTATCAAACTCGGCAAGGAAAGAAGTCATGTCGTCCACGGTCACCTCGCCGGTTCCGGAACCTGAACCCGAGGCCTTCAAGCCGTCCATGGAACCCACCAGGGGACGCTCTTTGATAAATGTTTTTTGCATGCCGCAGACCTTGGTTATTTCGCCCGTGAGATATCTGGCAAGGTCGATTATATGTGCGTTTATGTCTCCGTTCGCCCCTGACCCCGCTTTGTTTTTATCGAGACGCCACACAAGGGGAAAACCGGGGTCGACCAGCCAGTCCTGCAGGTAGCGGGCCCTGAAGTGATAAATTTTTCCGAGTCTGCCTTCTTCTATGAGGCGCTTTGCCAGATGTATCGCCGGTACGAACCTGTAGTTGAAACCGACTTGGTGGACAACGCCGGCTTTTTGTGCCGCGTCCAGCATTATTTTTGCATCCGCAGCGCTGTTGGCAAGGGGTTTTTCGCAAAAGACATGTTTTCCTTTTTTCGCCGCCGCAACGGCTATTTCAGCATGGGAGTCGCCCGGTGTGGTTATGTCGATAAAATCTATGTCGCTTCTTTCAATCAATGCTTTCCAGTCTGTTTCAAAGGATTCAAAACCGAATTTGTCCGCCGCTTCGCAAACAGCATCCCTGTTCCGTCCACACAAGGCTTTGGGGACTATGTGCAGGTTTGCGTCAAAAAAATGATTGACCTGGCGGAAGGCGTTGGAATGAGCCCTCCCCATGAATTTGTAACCTATTAAGCCTGCCCTTATTTCTTTCAAAAAATCACCTCGTATCTAAAAAATCATGCCCAGAACATGTCGCCTGTGGTTTCGAACATCATGGTCTGCTTTAAAAAACTGACTGCTTTTTCAAGACCTTCAGTCGGGCTCATGAGGCTGTCTTCATGTTCAATGGATATGAAGCCGTCATAACCGATTGTCCTAAGTGTGGAGAAAATGTCTTTCCATGTGCTGTAGTCATGACCGTATCCCACTGTCCTGAAAACCCATGAACGGTTGTATTCGTCGCCATAGTGCTTTGTGTCCAAAACGCCGTTTACGGCAGTGTTCTGCGGATCGACCCTGCAGTCTTTTGCATGGAAATGGAAAATGCAGTCTTTAAGCTTTCTTATTGCCGCAACCGGGTCCATTCCCTGCCAGAAAAGATGGCTGGGATCGAAATTGGCCCCTATGGAATCGCCGACGGCCTCGCGCAGGCGGAGGAGGGTTTCGGGATTGTATACGCAAAAACCGGGATGCATTTCAAATGCTATTTTACGCATTCCGTGCTCATTTGCGAACGCTGCGGCTTCTTTCCAGTAGGGGATCAGGACGTCGTTCCATTGATAGTCCAAAATCTTTCCGAAATCGTCAGGCCAGGGACAGGTCACCCAGTTGGGGTATTTGGATCCGGGTGAATCTCCGGGACAACCGGAAAATGTGTTAATCGTGTCTATCCCGGCTTTTTCCGCCAAAAGCACAGTGTTTCTGAAATCACGGTCGAAACCCTCGGCTGTCTTTTTGTCGGGATGCACCGGATTGCCGTGACAGCTGAAAGCGCTTATTTCCATTCCGTAGTCTTTTACAAGTTTAAGAAGCCCGTCGATTTTTTCAGGGTTTTTCAAAAGCTCCGCCGCATCCGCATGGGCGGTTCCGGGAAATCCGCCTGTTCCTATTTCAACTGCCTGAACTCCCAAAGCCTTTAATTTCTTTAAAGTCTCTTCAAGAGAAATATCAGAAAACAATACCGTCAATACTCCAAGTTTCATAATAAAACCTCCATTTTATAATTCAGTGTCTATTGGATCAACTGTTCGGACGGCAAAGGGTGATGCCGCTCACGCAATAATTATATCATACGAAAACGGAGTGTTAATCCCGTATTGTGTTTTGGATGCATTGTTTGTGTATAATATAGGCATGAAGATAATTGTAGACGCGGACGCATGTCCGGTTAAGAAGGAAATAGTGAGAACGGCTAAGAAAAGGGGTATTGAGGTGGTGCTTGTCGTCCTGAATGACGCATATGCCCGGGTTATCACCGTAGATAAGGGAAACGACTCGGCGGATTTTGCCATCGTCAATTTAGCTTTGGCAGACGACATTGTGGTGACCCAGGATTACGGTGTCGCGGCAATGGCGCTTTCAAAAGGGGCCAGGGCAATAGGTCAAAGCGGAGTTGTGTACACGCCTGAAAACATAGACATATTTCTCGCCCAAAGGCATCTTGCCAGGGAAAACAGGAGAAAGCGCGGGAAACATATCAAAAACAGCCTAAATAATGAAAACCGGGAAGAGGGTTTTGTGCAGTCGCTTAAAAAGCTCATTGATATGAACCTGGAAAAAGGCTGAAAAGTCATACGGCTTGACGATGTGTGAAAAATAAACTACAATACAGATGAAATTTAATACTCTTCAGGGCAGGGTGAAATTCCCGATCGGCGGTATAGTCCGCGAGCGAAAGCAGAACCGGTTGGATTCCGGTACCGACAGTTAAAGTCTGGATGAAAGAAGTTAGTTTTTCTTATGCTCCTGAAGAGGGAGTATTTTTTTGGAGGAAAAAATGATTGATAAATCAAACAGGACAAGCTGGATTGTCAGAGTGGCGCTGCTGGCGGCGGTTTCATCGGTATTGATGTTCCTTGAAATGTCCGTTCCCTTTGTGCCTCCGTTTTTGAAATTCGATTTCAGCGACATACCCGCATTGCTGGCCGGATTTTCAATGGGACCCCTTGCGGGGGTAACGGTGGTTCTTATTAAAAACCTTGTCCATGCGATAACTTC
This sequence comes from uncultured Clostridiaceae bacterium, assembly GCA_964636935.1. Taxonomy (GTDB): domain Bacteria; phylum Bacillota; class Clostridia; order DUPQ01; family DUPQ01; genus JAFGQE01. Next base: position 15,530 of record CAZWVS010000011.1, on the reverse strand, counting down.
GTGGTCTTTTTTGGTCGGGGAGCTTGCCAACTTCCTGATAGGGGTGGCTTTCGTACTGCCTGCTGCGATTATCTATAAACGGAATAAATGCAAAAAGAACGCTGTGGTCGGCATGATTGCGGGCGGGCTCATAATGACGGTATTTGCCGCATTGTTGAATTATTTCGTCCTTATACCGCTGTATGCCACGGTTCTTGGCTTCCCCGTCGAGGCGATTATAGAAATGAGCAACAGTGTAAATTCAATGATTGTCGACTTGAAGACGCTCATATTGATCGGCATAACGCCGTTCAACCTGTTCAAGGCTGCCGTAAATATTTTTATCACAGCAATCATATACAAAAAACTTTCGCCGATCCTTCATGCAAGGTCCCTTTTGCAAAAGCAAAAACAGGCTAAATGAAGCGGGCTGTGATATAATTTTTCCAGGAGTTGTTATGGAACATGAATGCGCCTGTGTTGCGGGAGTGGGCTTGATCGGCGGTTCCCTTGCAAAGGCTTTGAAACTGAAATGCGGAATAAGGAAGATAGTCGGAATCGACCCCGACCGTGAAAATCTTCAAAAAGCCCTTGATTCGGGCATACTTGACGAGGGATATGACAAACCGGGGGAATTCTTGAATGAATGTTCAATCGTTTTCGTATGCGCTCCGGTCCCGGTTTGCGCGGATCTTGCGGTTGAAATTTCGAAACATACCGGTCCGGAATGCATAATCACGGACACGGCCAGCTCCAAAACGGAGATAATGCATACCGTGGAAGAGGCGGCTGAGGACATCAGGTTCATAGGCGGCCACCCGATGGCCGGTTCGGAGAGAAGCGGCTTTGAGTATTCACGCGAGGACATGTTTGAAAACGCCTTCTATATCATAATTGAGAACCGAAAAGACCCTGCGGGGGTCCTGGCGATTAGGGATCTTGCCGAAATGATGGGGGCCATACCCGTTGTAACCGAAGCAAAGGATCATGACAGCGCTGTTGCGACAATAAGCCATGTGCCCCATATAACCGCCGCCGCCCTTGTAAATCTACTTGATAAATCGAAAAACAGCGAGCTTGCCAGGAACATCGCAGCGGGGGGATTCAGGGACATCACCAGGATAGCCTCATCCCAACCGGCGCTTTGGAGGGATATCGTATTAAGCAACAAGGAAGCCGTAGCTGAGGAACTTGACAAATTACTGGATATTTTAAAAGATTTCAAAAAATACATTTCAAACATTGAAAAAGGGTATGTCGAGGATTTCTTTTCACGCGCTAAAGCATCAAGGGATATTATTTCAGGCGAAAGGGAAGGGCTGCTTCCAGGCAAATACCAGATTGTGGCGCAGGTTCCCGACAAACCGGGCATAATAGCCGGAATTGCATCTGTTTTGGGCGGGCACGGACTCAGCATCAAAAACATCAATGTCACCCACAGCAGGGAGGACTTCGGCGGGGTTCTCGTAGTGGAGCTGTATGATTCAAAAAGCAGGGACCGGGCTCTCGACGTATTGAAAAACGAAGGCTATTCCGTTTCCGCAATCGACTGACCACATGGAACAAATCCGACTCCCATTGCGTCTTAAGGCTATAGACGAAATATTCCAAAATAAGGCGTATTTCATTCAAAAAGGAGCTGAGATAAAATGAAAAAAGCAATATCAATTATTCTCGCGGCACTGATGCTTGCCGGTGTCATGGCGGGATGTGCAGGGGACAAGGAAGGAAACAACGGAATGATGCCAGAAGTTAAAGCCGACACGATCGGTGATGATGTTGTGGAGGCAAATTCCAGATTCGCGTTCGAAATAATGAAAAACGTTTATGCGGACGACAAGGAAGGCAACGTATTTTTATCACCGGCCAGCATATCTACCGCGCTCACAATGACATTGAACGGAGCAGCGGGACAGACGAGGGAACAGATGCGAGATGTCCTGGGCTTTAGCGACATCGATCAGGCCAATGTGAACAGCGGATTCGCATATCTTATCGAAATGCTGAACCGGGATGCCGACGGTGTTGAAATTTCGCTTGCCAACTCAATATGGGTAAGGAAAGGGTTCAGCGTTCTGGAATCATTCAAAGAAATAAACAGGGACTATTTCGCCTCGACAATAGATGAACTGGACTTTAGCAAACCTGAAGCCAAAGACACCATCAACAACTGGGTGAAAGACAACACAAACGGGTTGATTGAAAGCATTATTGATGACGATATAGACCCGATGACTGTAATGTTTTTGATAAACAGCATTTATTTCAAGGGTGACTGGAAGGTCGAATTCGACCCGGACAAAACATATGAAGCCGACTTTAGAAAAGAAGACGGCACCACCGGCAAGGTCGATATGATGTCATCGAAAGGCGACACCTTCTACTATGAAAAGGACGGTCTCAAAATGATAAGCCTGCCTTACGGTGAAGGCGGCGCAATGATGGATCTGATACTACCCGCTGAAAATACAAAAATGAAGGATTTTACTGCGAAATTCGGATACAAGCAATATATGGATGCAGTAAAAGGGCTTAATGAAAAAGGCGACGTGCAGGTTGCGATTCCCAAATTCAAGGTCGAATACGAGAAATCCCTGAATGAAGTCCTTTCAGCCATGGGCATGAAAGACGCATTTACAAGCCAATCCAATCTCACGGGCATAAACGAAGGAGGGAACCTCTTCATAAGTGACGTAAAACACAAGACATACATCGACGTGAATGAAGAAGGAACCGAAGCAGCGGGTGTCACATCCGTCGAAATCAGGCTCACCTCGGTAATGGACCCGATCACATTCATAGCCGACAGGCCATTCTCATACATCATAAGGGACACCGAAACAGACTCGATCCTCTTCATGGGCATCCACGACACACCCTGATTATTATTTTTAAGATTAACCCCCTTTCTATTTAAGATTAACCCCCGGGGGTTAATCTTAAATAGAGGGAAGAATTATAACAATATTTATATATGGGGCTGTCGTTTGACGGCCTCTTTTTTTGGTTGGGTTTTTTGAGATTTGCGCGACATAGCCGCGGTCGGTGGTGCTGTTTTCCATGCAGAAACCCATTATATAGCGGAAACTGATCGGCACCGTGTGCTTGAATGATTTTTAAAAATCAATATTTTAAAACCAGGGCTTCTATTTTGCCCCCAAAGCCCCTAAATTTTTTAAGATTAACCCCCGGGGGTTAATCTTAAAAAGTGGGAATAATTATAACTAAGTTGTTTGGTATTCTTTTACGAGTTTTGCGCGGACGTAGCCGCGGTCGGTGGTGGTGCTTTCGATGTAGAAGCCCCTTCCGTAGTAGAACCGGACCAGGTCCGTATATTTGGATGCGGAGTACAGGTAGGCCTTTTTGAGGCCCAGGGCTTCTATTTCGGCGTCTACAAGGTTCATCAGGGATTTGCCGATTCCTATGTTGTGGTAGTCGAGGCGGACCCCGAAACGGGATATGTGGGCTATGTCGCCTTCGGTCTCGAAACGGATTGTCCCGACGGGGACGTTGTTTATATGTGCGATGAAAACTTCGGAGGTCCGGATTTTATCTTCGATTTCCCCAAGGGATTCGTCCAAGGCTTCCATGGAACCCGTAAGGCCGGTGTCTTTCATATATTTTGTAAAAGCCTCCTGCAGTATGTCCCTCACATCCGAGGCATCTTCGGGTTCAGCCTTTCTGACGGTGAATGAATAAACAGGCATATCAGAATTCCCCCATAAGCTTGACCATGACGGCTTTTTGCACGTGAAGGCGGTTTTCGGACTCTTCAAAAATTCGTGAGGAGATGCCGTCTATCACGTCGCCGGTGACTTCAAAGCCTCTGTAAGCGGGAAGACAGTGGAGGAAAACGGCGTCCTTCGAAGCCATTGACATCAGCTGCTCGTCCACGATAAAACCGGCAAAGTCCCTGATCCTCCTGTCCTTTTCCTCTTCCATACCCATGCTTATCCAGGTATCCGTATAAACCGCGTCGGCGCCTTCGACGGCTTCTTCGGGGCTGTTGCAAAGATGCACGCTGGAACCGGACTCTTGTGCGAAAAGAAGGGCGTTTCGGATGACTTTGGCATCGGGGCCGTAGCCCGACGGAGTCGCAACAGAGATATCGACACCTGTCTTGGAACATCCGTAAAGAAGGGAATTGGCCATGTTGTTGCCGTCGCCCACATAAGCAAGCTTCCTGCCTTTGAGAGTGCCGAATTCCTCCAGCATTGTGAACAGGTCGGCAAGCACCTGACAGGGGTGGAGCATATCCGTAAGGGCGTTTATAACCGGGACGGTCCCGTGATGCGCCAGCTCCTCTACATCGCTCTGCTTGTATGTGCGTATCATTATCCCGTTCACATATCTGGAAAGCACTTTGGCGGTATCTTCGATGGTCTCGCCCCTTCCAAGCTGAATGTCGTTGGAACTAAGGAAGAGGGGGTGGCCGCCCAGCTCATACATTCCCGTCTCAAAGGAAACCCGGGTCCTGGTCGAAGCCTTGGAAAAAATCATGGCCAGGGTCTTCCCCTCAAGAAGATGGTGGGGGATCCCCCTTTTTCGTTCATCCTTCAGTTTTGCAGCAAGGTTGAAAATATCTAATATCTCCCCGCCGGACAAATGGTTCAAACCGAGTAAATGTTTCATCTGGTCCCTCCTTCATGGTAGTTGGAATAGATGTCGAGGGGATGGACTTCACAGGCCTCCCCTTCGGTGAAGTATTCCAAAACGGACATTACAGCGTAGGCTGTGTCCAGGTTGGTGATTGACGGCACATTGTATTCTATGGACGTCCGTCTAAGCAAAAAGCCGGCCCTTTCGGGAATCTTACCCCTTGTGGGGGTGTTTATCATAAGCTTGACGCCGCCCTTTTTAATAAGCGCCACCGCTTCATTTTTTTCAATCGGTTTGCATTCGATGCCCTTCCCGTCAAGGAAAGCGGCGGTTCCCGGGGTGCCCATGAGGCTGTATCCGCTGTCTTTAAGCTTATGTGCCAGCTCCACGCAATATTCCTTGTCCCTGTCGGTTATGCTAAGCAGCACATTGCCTGATTTGGGGATATCCATCCCGGATGCCAGCAAGGCCTTGTACAGAGCCTCTTCATAAACCTTTGAGACACCCATGACCTCTCCCGTGGATTTCATTTCCGGGCCTAGGAAAGTGTCGAGGGTGGTTATTTTTGAAAATGAAAACACGGGGGATTTCACTGCGTAATATTCGGACTCCCTCGCAAGCCCGGGCGTGTAACCCAGATCTTTCAGGGTTTGGCCCATGGAAAGCCGGGTGGCCACATTGACCATGGGGATGCCCGTTATCTTGCTCAAGACCGGTATGGTCCTGCTTGCGCGCGGATTAACCTCTATTACAAATACTTTGCCGTCGGCGTCGGCAACGAACTGGATGTTGAAAAGCCCCACGATGTTCAATGCCCCGGCGATCCGTACCGAATAATTTACAATGGTGTTTTTTATTTCCTCGGAAACCGTCCTGGTGGGATAGACGGCAATGCTGTCTCCGGAATGCACGCCCGCCCGTTCTATATGTTCCATGATTCCCGGAATCAATACATCCTTGCCGTCGCAGATCCCGTCCACTTCGATTTCAGTGCCGTTGATGTATTTGTCGATCAATATGGGGTGAACAGGCGAAATGTCCGTAGCCATGGCCATGTATTCCTCAAGGGTTTCATTGTCGTAGACAATCTCCATAGCCCGGCCGCCCAGCACATATGAAGGCCGCACAAGTACGGGGAAGCCGATCTCCTCCACGATATTGATCGCCTCTTCATAGGAAAAAGCGGTGCGCCCCGGCGGGATGGGTATGTCCAGTTCATCCAGCAGGGTTAAAAACCTGTTCCTGTCTTCGGCGATATCGATGCTTTCCTTGGAAGACCCCAGAATATTGAAGCCGGCCTTATGCAAAGGCGCCGCCAGGTTGATTGAAGTCTGCCCGCCGAATTGCAAAATAACCCCCAGCGGTTTTTCCTTCTGTATTATATCCACGACACCCTCTTCGGTAAGGGGGTCGAAATACAATTTATCCGAAATATCGAAATCCGTGCTCACGGTTTCAGGGTTGTTGTTGATAATGATAGACTCGATGCCCATCTCCCTCAATGTTTCAACGGAATGCACGCTGCAGTAGTCGAACTCGATGCCCTGGCCGATCCTTATGGGTCCGGAGCCGATGACAAGGACCTTGTCGGAATCGTCGTATTCGATATCGTCCTTCTGGTCGTATGTGGAATAGTAATACGGGGTGACCGCCTCGAATTCGCCTGCGCATGTGTCAACCAGTTTGTACACCGGCACCACATTGTATTTTTCCCTCAGCTTCAAGATTTCCTCAAGCCGGACGCCTACAAGGTTGGCGATGTACGAGTCGCCGAAACCAACCTTTTTAGCCTTGAGGTACAGTGGGTAGTCCATCCACGCTATGCCCGCATTGGTAAGCTCCTGCGCTACATCCACAATCTTCTCAAGCTTCTTCAGGAAGAACATGTCTATCTGGGTGATGTCGTGAACGGTCTGCGGAGTCACACCTTTTTGAAGGAGTTTGAAAACCGCAAAAAGCGACTCGTCCTTCGGAGTTCTTATATATTCCATCAGATAATCGACGGATTTATTTTCAAAAAGCTGCAGCCCCAGCTGATAATTCAACTTGATATCCAGAGAATCAATGGCTTTTAGGAGGGCTTCCTCGAAACTCCTTCCAATGGCCATGACCTCCCCGGTGGCTTTCATCTGGGTTCCGATGGAACGGTTGGCGGAATGGAATTTGTCAAAAGGCCATCTTGGAACTTTTACAACCACGTAGTCCAGGCTGGGTTCGAAACAGGCGTATGTGTTGCCCGTGACCGGGTTCAATATCTCGTCCAGGTTAAGCCCGATGGCTATTTTTGCGGCTGAACGCGCTATCGGATAACCCGTTGCTTTCGAAGCCAACGCCGAAGAGCGGCTTACACGCGGGTTCACCTCTATGACCACGTAGTCGAAACTCCGGGGATCCAGGGCGAACTGGATGTTGCATCCCCCTTTTATATCAAGCGCGCGTATTATCCTCAAAGATGCGCTCCTTAGCATTTGGTAACCCTTGTCGGAAAGGGTCTGGGTCGGGGCCACGACAATGCTGTCGCCGGTGTGGATTCCCACCGGGTCGAAGTTTTCCATGCTGCACACGGTAATGCAGTTGTCGTTGCCGTCCCGCATCACTTCGAACTCTATCTCCTTCCAGCCCGCAACGCTTTTTTCAACAAGTATCTGGCCTATGCGGGAATGTGTTAGCCCCCTGCTGCAAATGTCTTCAAGCTCCTCATTGTTATCAGCGATGCCTCCGCCCGAGCCGCCCATGGTGTATGCCGGGCGGATTATGAGGGGGAAACCTGTGATTTCAGCAAATTTCCCGGCTTCTTCAAGGGAGGTCACGATTTCCGAAGGCGCAATTTTTTCGCCTGTTTCCAGCATTGTCTTTCGGAAAAGATCCCTGTCTTCGGCTTTTTGTATGGAATTTAGCGATGTGCCGAGAATTTCGATTCCCATTTCGACCAATATGCCGTCTTCGTGGAGCTCCATCGCCATGTTCAGACCGGTCTGCCCGCCAAGGGAGGCAAGTATGCCGTCCGGTTTCTCCAACTTTAATATCTTTTTAACATAATCAAGGGTCAGAGGCTCTATATAGACCCTGTCGGCTGTTTCCCGGTCTGTCATTATTGTGGCGGGGTTGCTGTTTATCAGAACCACCTCAACGCCCTCTTCGCGCAAGGCCCTGCACGCCTGGCTTCCGGAATAGTCGAATTCCGCCGCCTGGCCTATTATTATCGGCCCCGAGCCGATTACAAGAACTTTTTGTATGTCTTCTCTTCTAGGCATCTGCTCCGCCTTTCTGTATCATTTTCATAAAGTCGTCGAATATATATGCGGAATCTTCGGGTCCGGGCGAGGCTTCCGGGTGGTACTGTATGCTTAGCACCGGATATTTTTCATGGGTGAAGCCCTCCACGGTTCTGTCGTTCACATTCCTATGTGTTATGGTGACACCCTCGGGAAGATCCTCCTCCAAAACCGCGTAATTGTGATTCTGGCTCGTTATACGGCATTTGCCGGTCTGAAAATCCTTTACCGGATGGTTGCCGCCGTGATGGCCGAATTTCATCTTATAAATCTTCATTCCGAGGCTCAGCGCCATGAGCTGATGCCCCAGGCAGATTCCCATGACGGGCAGGCCGCTTTTCACTATGCCCTTGATAACCGGGATTGCGTAGGAAAGATCCCTCGGATCGCCCGGGCCGTTTGAAATCAACACCGCGTCGGGTTTTACTGAAAAGATATGGTCAAGTGATGCGTCATGGGGAAACACATAAACATGGCAACTCCGATTTTGAAGCGACCTGATTGTGTTTTTCTTGACTCCGAAATCGAGCAGGCAGACCCTGTTGCCGTCGCCGGGAACCTCGTATGCATTGTTTGTAGAGACTTCCGCAACCAGGTTGACGGGATCGGCCGTCTTTTTTTCAAGCTTCTCCAAAAGCATCGAGATATTTCCGGACCGGGTGGATATTATGCCGTTCATGCTTCCTAAATTCCTAATATGCTGGGTGATTGCGCGGGTGTCGACCCCCTTGATCCCCGTGATTTCATGTTTTTTAAAATATTCTTCAGGGGAAACAGTGGCTCTGAAATTGCTGTGGTAGTCGCAAAGCTCCTTCACGATGAAACCCTCGGTATGGGTCCTGTCCGATTCCACATCCTCCCCGTTCATACCGTAATTGCCTATGAGAGGGTAGGTCATGCACACCATCTGCCCGTTGTAGGACGGATCCGTCGTGACTTCCTGATAACCGGTCATGCCGGTGTTGAAAACCACTTCGCCGACTGCGTCTTCGGTTGAACCGAAGGATTCACCGGTAAAATATTTTCCGTCTTCAAGTACCAGAACAGCCTTCATCATTCGGCCTCCATGTCTGCAAGTATCTCGTCCAGATTGGTTATCAACACGTCTATATGGTGACTTTTAACCACAAGGGGGGGCAGCAGGCGTATTATTGAAGTCTTGACGCTGCCCACCAGTATTTTACGCTTGAAAAGCCTGTCTTTAACCTCTACAGCCATTTCCTTGTTGAACTGTATCCCTATCATAAGGCCCATGCCGCGAACTTCCGTTATGCAGCCATACCGTGATTTCAACCCGTTCAGCCGGCCTGTAAGGTACTGGCCCATGCGCGCGCTTTCTTCTACGATATGTTCGTCCTTGAACGCGCTGAACACCGCAAGCCCCGCGGCGCATGCAAGGGGGTTGCCTCCGAAAGTCGAACCGTGGTCTCCCGGTTCAAATGCGCCGGCTATAAAGTTTTTGGCGCAAACAGCGCCGATCGGGAAACCGCCGCCCAGGGCTTTTGCAAGGGTGAAGATATCCGGCTCTATATTGTAATGCATATATCCGTACATCTTGCCCGTCCGGCCCATGCCGCACTGCACTTCGTCGAAAATCAATATTATGTCGTGCTTGTCGCAAATCCCGCGGACATAACCCATGTAATCTACGGATACGGGGTTCACTCCGCTTTCGCCCTGTATTGGTTCAAGCATGATTGCGCAGGTGTTTTCATCGACAGCGTTTTCAAGGGCCTGCTTGTCGTTTATGGGGACCGACTTGAATTTCGGTGTCAGGGGACTGAAGGAGGTGTGATATTTGTCCTGTCCGGTGGCCGCTATTGTGGCCAGTGTCCTCCCGTGGAAGGAGTTTTCAAGGGTTATTATCTCGAACCTCTCCATATTGCCCTTTTTGCGGTGATAAAGCCTTGCAAGCTTTATTGCGCCCTCATTCGCTTCCGCCCCGCTGTTGGAAAAGAAAACCTTGTCCGCGCAGGATGACAGGCATATCTCTTGTGCAAGAAGAGCCTGCTTTTCGATGTAGTAAAGACTTGAGCAGTGTATGTATTTTCTAGCCTGCTCCGTTATGGAGTCCACCAGCAGCGGATGGCTGTGGCCGAGCGCCGAAACGGCGATTCCCGCAAGAAAGTCCAGATACTGCTCCCCGTCCTCGGTGTAGAGGTACATGCCCCTTCCGTAATCAAAGGCGACGGGTGTGCGGTCGCCGAAGGTGTTCATGAAGTATGTCTTGTCCTTGAATATGATATCGTCCAGTTTCATTTTATTCCTCCTCGTTTTTTTCTATTTTGAATTTCATTTTTATGCTTTTTGAGTCCTTTTGCGCGGTATATATGGCATATCTGCCGTTTCGGTTTCCCATGACCCTGCCGGCGTCCACAAATGTTCCGTCGGTCTCAACGGTGTATGTCCAGCCCATCGATGTTACCGTGAGGACGTTTTTGCCGCAGGTTATGTTTGAACCGTCTGCTCCGTTTTCCAAAAAGGCGGGCACGCTGTAGAATATCTTTTCACGCACGGGGTTTTCCAGCTGGGCCTCAACCAGGACCCCATTGGAAGAAACAGTGTAATTTTCAATGAGCGAAGCGATTTCCGGAAGAAGATCCCCCGAATAAGTGATACTGAACCGGGCCGGGTCTTTGTCGAACACCTCGACTTCGTTTTTCAAGCCCGTCGGGAAGGTATCGATGAAATCCCTGAATTCCTCCCCGGTCTCGAACTTGTCCTTGAGATACTCGAAGCTCCTGTATTCATTATTCCCGAATTCCGAAAGGAACACACTGTTTTTACCGTCGAGCCATCCCGGACACAGCGACATGTCGCCCTCGTCGCAGCCGGGTGTGTTGAACCTGTGGCCGTGCATCCTCCCCGACGGCGCCGACAGGGCGAGTTCCGTGGGGGCTTTGGCCTTATGTATGCGTCCCAGGCCCGTGGCGTCGTAGAAGAAGTCCCCCGATGTGTCGATTTCTATGGAATAGGACCCAGCGTTTGCAAAAACCTTGTGAAAATGCTCAGCCGGTTGATATACATAGCCGCCAAGCTCGGCGGGGCAGGGGAATTCTTCTATGGAATCGTCCGCGAAGGGGAATCCTATATAAAGGAAAGAAGCAGCCGTTATCATGTATTTGTCGTAATACGCATAGCCTTCCACTCCGTATTTGCTTTTTGTGGGGAACATGTTTTTCAGATGTCTGGCGCCACCGGGGGCGTCAAGCCATCTCTCGATTGATTTGACACCCAGGCGGGCCGCGCGCTTGTACATGCCGGCAAGTTTCAAGTTGCCCTGCTTTTTCCAGCGGGCGGCTTCATATTCGAAGTTTGAAGCAAACAGTGTTTCGTTGAAAAGGAACTGGTTGCTCCTGCCTCCAAAGGGCAGTTCAAAGGCCGCCGACTGATAGAAAAGGGCGTTCAACGCGCCGTTTTTCAGATGTTCGTCAAGTTTTTCGGCGTATTTCCCCTTATACCCGTAACCGGTTATCAACTGGGCCTGCACCCGTGTCGTTATGTCGTATACAAAGGGGAAATTGGGGTCCAGGTACATGCCGTTTTCGTCGAAATATTTGAACTGGTGGTCCCAATGGCGTTCAAACAGCTCGGTGGAATCGGCGGCGCCTTCCGTCTCCAGCAGGAAATAGCCGGCCATCGCATAGATGTTCCAGTTCCTTATATGCTCCCATGACTGGTTGCCTTCCACATTACTGTAGCAGCGGAAGGGGTCGATTTTCGAAAGCAGGTGCAGCCAGTAATTCCGTTTTTCCTCTTTTACATAAGGTTTCATGGCTTTGAAGGCCAGCATGGTCTCCTTCAGTGCGAAATCAAGTGTGGTGGGAGGGGTGCGGCGGTGAAAATCATTACAAAGCGCGTCCATAAGCCCCATCCACAAATCCATAAGCTCGGGTTTTCTGCCGTTTGACAAAAGGGCGGCGATTGAACAGGCGATCCTGGACATGGAGTGGATGTCGTCAACCATCCCTCCGGGTTCCGGCAGCCGTTTTACAAGTTCGCCCGCGTCATATGCGGCAAGGCATTTTTCTATTATGTCCAGATAGTATTCCCTAGTAAGCCCGGTCGGTTTGAAACCGGCGGGCTTTTCGGCATTTTCGACATATGTGTTAAAATTCATCATTTTCTCCGATCACCTGGTCATCATCCCGGCTTTCTCAGCCGTTATCTCATATTCCAACGGGAAGCCGTCCAGGAAGTTTTTTATCTCCCTCACCATTTCCGTCTCGTATTCCAGCACGACGCCGGATCCGGCCACATGGGGCATGCATATCACGTTCTCCATGTTCCTAAGCTCGTGGTCGGCGGGCAGGGGTTCGTTTTCGTATACGTCGAGGGCCGCCTGAATCCTTCCCGTTTTAAGGGTCTGTGTGAGATAATCCTCGTCAACCAGGCTGCCCCGCGCCGTGTTTACAAAAAGCGCGCCGTTTTTAATAAGGTCTATCCTGTCCTTCCCGATGAGCCTTGTGGAAGCCGGGTTTTTCGATGCGTGCAGGGAGACGATATCTGCTTCGGCTATGGAATGGTCCAGGTCTTTTGTAAATGTGACATCGGGATACCTGTACATGACCTCGTCCTTTAAAAACGGGTCGTACACGGTCAGATGCACTTCAAAGGGTTTAAGCAGCTCGTAGAGGTAGCGTCCGATGTCTCCGAAACCCACAAGCAGCACGCTGCTTTTTCTCAATGTCTTCATATCGCCGTAATCCTGCGGACCCGTCTTCCATCCGCCTTCGGCTGTGATTCTTGAATATTTTTTTATTTTCATAAGGGCGGCCAGCATATACCCGAGAGTGCCCTCAGCGACGGCCCTTGCCATGACCTTGTTGGCGCTGACCACTTTTATCCCATTCTCATAAACTTCGGGGCAAACTATGTTGAACACGCTGCCGGCGCAGTGGGCGACAAGCTTCAATTTGTCCGCGTTTTCGACAACCTTCGCCGTTATCTGCGGCGAGCCCCAGTGTGTAATGCAGATGTCGGCGCCTTTGATTTTTTGAGCAAGCTCGTCCTCCGTCCAGGGGCGGTCCAGGTTGTTTTGAACCACGGATCCGATTGTTTCAAGCTCCTTGATTATGAATTGCGGGAAATATTTTTCCTTTATCACTCCCTCGTGGACCGAAAGCAATATTTTCACAATCCCGCCTCCCAGACCTTTTCCTGTTCAAAATAGACGTCCTTGTTTTCGGCTATCATGGTGCCGATCCCTTTATTCGTGAATATTTCAAGCAGGATGCAGTGGGGGATGCGCCCGTCGATTATATGGGTTCTTCCCACCCCGTTTTCAACCGCATGCACGCATCCGAGGACCTTTGGTATCATGCCCCCCTCTATGGCGCCGCTTTTTATCATTTCATGGACCTCGTCCACCGAAAGGGCGTGTATGATGTCCCCGTCCCTTTTCGATGTCTTCACCCCTTCTATGTCTGTGAGAAGGATCAGTTTCTCCGCCTTCATTGCGCTGGCTATTTCGCCTGCCACCGTGTCCGCGTTTATGTTGTATGGTTTCCCGTCTTCGCCTATGCCTATCGGCGCTATTACCGGTATGTACTCCCTGCAGGCCAGATGTTCCAGCGAAACCGAGTCGATGGAGGTGATGTCGCCTACATAGCCTATGTCGGTTTTGACGCCGTCCACCATCTCATAGCGCTTCTTGCATTTTATTATGCCTGCGTCCAGCCCGGATATCCCGATGGCCTTTCCGCCCTTTTTGCCTATGCCGGTGACTATGTCTTTGTTGGTTTTGCCTATCAGCACCATCTGCGCGATTTCCATGGTCTTTTCGTCCGTGACCCTGAGACCGTTCACAAATTCGGACTCGATGCCCGCTTCTTTCATCGCCTGCGATATGGCCGGGCCGCCCCCGTGAACTATTATGGGGTTCATCCCTATATATTTAAGAAGGGTTATGTCGTCCATGACCGAATCTTTTAAATTCTCGTTCACCATGGCGTTCCCGCCGTATTTCACAACCACGGTCTTGCCGGAAAGCCTTTGTATGTAAGGAAGGGCTTCAATAAGTATTTCCGCTTTTTTAATCAGTTTGTCCATTGGTACCTCCGAAAGGATGGTTGGTCCTTTTCCTTTATATATACGGACCTGCGCCCGCAAGCCCCGTCTTCTCGTCATATCCGTACATGATGTTCATGTTCTGGACGGCCTGCGAAGCCGCGCCTTTGCCCAGGTTGTCTATGGCGGATACGACTATTATCCTTTGAAGCCTTTCGTCATAGACCGGGATGATGTCGGCGAAATTGGAACCGGCAACGGCTTTGACCGAAGGCAGGGTCCCTTGAGGGACTATTCTTACAAAATACTCATCCGCGTAGAAATCATTATATAGGTCCCATAGTTCTTCCGAAGATGTCTTTACGGAAGCCTTTGTGTATATGGTCGCAAGCATGCCCCGTTTGAAGGGGGCCAGATGCGGTGTGAAGCCCACTTCTATGTCCGAATCGGAAATATTGGAAAGCTGTTCCTCTATTTCCGTTGTGTGCCTGTGGCCGGTGACCTTGTAAGGGGCGAAATTTTCATCGCATTCGCAGAACTGATACGCAAGATCGGTTTTCCTGCCCGCGCCGGAAACCCCGGATACCGCGTTTATATTGATGGAATCCGTCTTTATCATCCCGTTCTTTAAAAGAGGCGCCAGGGCAAGTATTGAACATGTGGGGTAGCAGCCCGGGTTGGCGGTCACAAGGGCGTTGGCTATTTTTACCCTGTTCAATTCGGGCAGCCCGTATACGGCCTGGCCCAACAGGCCCGGATAATCGTGTTTCAGGCCGTATGTCTTTTCATAAAGACCCGGGGAGGAATATCTGAAATCCGCGCTGAGGTCCACCACTTTCTTCCCTTTGTTCACAAGGTCGTACACCACCTTCTGACTGGCGGCGTGGGGGAGCGCCGTTATAAAACATCCCGCTTTTGGCGCCAATGCGTCAATATCCAGTCCTTCGCACACCACGTCGCAAACACCGGCAAGGCTGGGATAAACGTCGGAAATCCTTCGACCCTCGAAACTTTTCGACACTATGCATGCGATATTGAATCCGGGATGGGAGGAAAGAATCCGTATGCATTCGGCTCCTGCATAACCCGTTCCCCCTATAACACCTATGTCAATCATGAAAAACCCTCCCAATTCCTATTATACCAAAACCGCAAACATTATTTATATGTTGCCGATTTTTCATAATTATACAGAAATATGCATAATAATGCAAGGATATTTTGGTTTTTGTCATAGGTTCGACAGCAAAAAGACGGCTTTATGCAAATCACACAAATACACAAATGTATTTTTGTAAAAAAAAGCACTTATAACGCCGGGGTAAAAATGTTACCATTAGGTAGAAGTTTTATAGAAAACGGGAGGAATAAAAATGGCAAAAGTTATATTGAGAAACGTATATAAGAAGTACGAACCCTCACGTGGTGGTATCACTGCCGTTTCCGACTTTAATCTTTCAGTTGAAGATAAAGAGTTCTTGGTTCTGCTTGGACCTTCGGGCTGCGGAAAAACAACTACTCTCAGAATGATAGCCGGGCTGGAGGACATAACGGCCGGCGAAATCTACATCGGGGACAAACTGGTTAATGATGTTCAGCCTAAAGACAGGGATATCGCAATGGTTTTCCAGAACTACGCCCTGTATCCGCATATGTCCGTGTTTGACA